>CAYLSS010000667.1:0-2257 GCA_964385765.1 uncultured Solibacteraceae bacterium | reverse complement strand
CTTGATCGCCAGAAGGTGGGCGCCCATACGTTCCAGTTCCTGCGCCATCTTGACGTAGTACTCCAGCGGATACTTGTCACGCTTCGGGTCGAGGATGTCGCCCGTGTAGCAGATGGCCGCTTCGCAGACCTTGCCCGTTTTGCGGACTGCGTCCATGGCCACGCGCATGTTCGGCAGATAGTTCAGCGAATCGAAAATGCGGAAAATGTCAATACCCTGGCTGGCTGTTTCGTAAATGAACTGGCGGACGACATTGTCTGGGTACGCGGTATAACCAACGGCGTTTGAGGCCCGCAGCAGCATTTGGAAGCAGATGTTCGGGATTTCCCGGCGCAGTACCGCCAGCCGCTGCCAGGGGTCTTCCCGCAGGAAGCGCATGGATACGTCGAAGGTGGCGCCACCCCACATCTCCAGGCTGTAGAGGCCGTGCAGATGATGGGCGACATGGTTGGCGATGCGAAGCATGTCATGGGTCCGCATGCGCGTTGCCATGAGCGACTGGTGAGCGTCCCGGAAGGTGGTGTCAGTGAGCAGAAGCTGCCGCTGCGATCGGGTCCATTCAACAAAACCGTCGGCGCCCAGTTCGTCGAGCAGCGTCCGCGTGCCCGGCGGCGGTGCGCCGGCGCTCGCGGGCGGAACGGGCGCCGGTACGATCGCCTTGGGCGGCGTCTTTCCTTTCATCTGCGGATTTCCATTGACCACTACATCGCCGAGATAGTTCAGCAGCCGGGTGGCCCGGTCCCGCCGCGGGGCGAAACGGAACAGACCCGGCGTTTCGTCGAGGAACGACGTGGTCACGTCTCCGGAACGGAATTTCGGATGGTTGACGACGTTCTCGAGGAAGGGGATATTGGTGCGGACGCCTCGAATGCGAAACTCGCGCAGGGCGCGGTCAATGCGGTCGCAAGCATGGTCGAACTCGCGCGCGCGAGCAGTCACCTTGACCAGGAGCGAGTCGTAGAATGGCGTGATCACCGCGCCGTTGTAGGCCGAAGCGCCGTCCAGCCGGATCCCGAAGCCGGCCGGCGAGCGGTAGGTCAGCAGCCGTCCGTAGTCCGGCATGAAGCTGTTTTCCGGGTCCTCGGTGGTGACCCGGCACTGCAGCGAATAGCCGTTGATGGGGAGCGGGTCGGTGGGAAGACCGATCTGATCGCCATGTAGCGTGTGCCCCTGGGCCACCTGGATCTGACAGCGAACGATATCTACCCCGGTGATCTCCTCGGTGACGGTGTGCTCTACCTGGATCCGCGGGTTCACCTCGATGAAAAACCATTCGCCCGAATCGGCGTCCATGAGAAACTCGACAGTGCCGGCGCTATAGTAGTCGACCTCCGTCGCGATGCGCACCGCCGCCTCCGCCAGCTCGGCCGCCACCGCGCGGTCGAGTCCGACCGCCGGGGCCACTTCAATCACCTTCTGGTGACGGCGCTGGACCGAACAATCGCGTTCATGCAGGTGAATGATGTTTCCGTGCTGGTCGCCGAGCACCTGGACCTCGAGATGTTTAGCCCGGCGAATGTAGCGCTCGAGAAAGACCGCATCGTTGCCGAAAGCGGCGCCGGCCTCCCGCCGGGCCTCGTCGAGCCGCGACAGCAGGTCCTTCGGCTTCTCGACCACTCGCATGCCCCGTCCACCGCCGCCGAACGCCGCCTTGATGATGAGGGGATAGCCGATCTTCCTGGCAAACGCCGCGACGTCGGCGTCGCCGGATATGGGATCTTCGGTACCAGGAATGACCGGAACCCCCGCCTTTTGAGCAATTTGCCGGGCGGCCACCTTGTCTCCGAGCGTGGAGAGAATCCACGCGCTGGGACCAATGAATGTGATACCGGCTTCTTCACAGGCGCGCGGCAGGTCGGGGTTTTCGGCCAGGAAGCCATAGCCCGGATGGATAGCGTTAACGCCGCTCCCCTTGGCCAGAGCGATGGCCCCCTCGATGTCGAGGTAGGCTTCGACTGGTCCCTTGCCTTCTCCGATCTGATAGGCCTCGTCCGCCTTGAAACGATGAAGACTGAGCCGGTCCTCCTTCGAGTACACGGCCACGGTTCGCAGGCCCAGTTCATTGGCCGCGCGCAAGATGCGGATGGCGATTTCGCCACGATTCAATGCCAGGAGCTTTCGCATTCGGATCAAGACTCCCTGCCTGCCTAAGCCGCCTCGAAGGCTTGGCGGCTGGATCCGGCAGTTCCTTGAATTGTACGGATAGTCTTAACGTAGCATGGAACATCTGCCAGAAACTTCCGTATTCCCAAGCGAG
>CAYLSS010000666.1:0-3551 GCA_964385765.1 uncultured Solibacteraceae bacterium | reverse complement strand
TCCGATCCGACCTGTTTGCGGGTGCTCCCGCAAAAGTGGCATGGCGGTTCGACAGGAAGTTCACCGCCGCCAGCACAGCCAGCACGATCAGAATGTACAGTGTCGCGTATCCGGTGTATTGCGTCTGTCTTGCTTTAAGCCAACTTGTTTTCATTACGCCCTCCACCGCAGCGATTCCATCGAGCGGGCCGTCAGGAACAGCCCGAAGAAAGTGACCGATAGATAATAGATCGCGTCCTTGGCGTCCAGAACGCCCTTGGAAAAGGACTCGAAGTGCGTCACCACCGAGAGGTAGGACATGACCTGAGCCCAATTCTCGGTCTCGTAGGAGGTCACCCAGTCAAAGACCCATAGCAGCAGGCAGACGGCGAACGTTGCCGTGCCGGCGATGATCTGATTCTTGGTGGTCGTCGAAATGAAGGCTCCGATCGCGAGCAGCGCGCCGCCCTGCAGCAGCAACCCCAGGTAGCCGACCAGGATCGGCATCGGGTCGGGCTCGCCGTAGATGAACAGCACGACCAGGTTGACGGCCGAGATGGCCAAGATGCACGAGTACAGGATCATTGCCGCCAGCCACTTGCCGAGGATGATCTCGGCGTCGCGAACGGGCGATGTGGTGAGCAGCTCGATTGTACCGGAGCGCTTTTCCTCGGCAAACAGGCGCATCGTAATCATCGGGATCAGGAACAGGCCGATCACGCTGACGTTCATCAGGACCGGCCGCACCACCCACTCGTTGACATTCATGGGGAAGCTTTGGCCCATCATCTGGGACTGCAGCCCTCGGTCCACGAAGATTGCGGTGGCCACGTAGAAGAAATACCCCGCTATGGCGGCAAAGAACGCCATCAGCCCGTAGGCAATCGGCGAGGCGAAGTAGCTGTTCAATTCTTTTCTGCAGATCACCCATGCATTCATGCTGCGGCTCCTTCCGGCTGTGGTTGCGTTTCATCGGTCGAGGTGAGCTGCAGGAACACGTCCTCCAGGCTGACCGCCGAGGCATGCAGCTCGTGCAGGTTCCATCCGGCCTCCACTACCGCCCGGGCGAGGGCGCCGCGGACCGCCTGCCCCTGAGCGCTCTCGACCTCGAACCGTAGGTGACCCGCTCTTTCGGCTTCGAAATCGACCCGGGTCACTCCTTCGACCATGCTGAGTCGTTCGCGGACGCTCTCGCGGTCCAGTTCGCCATTGGCGGGCGCCACCTCGACGGCGACGCTCTCGGAACCTCGCAGACGGTGCGTCAGGTTCTCCACCGAGTCGGTCGCCACCAGCTTCCCGTTGCTGATGATGATCACCTGCTCACAGGTCTGCTCGACCTCGGGCAGAATGTGCGTGCTCAGGATGATGGTGTGGTCTCCGGCCAGGCCCTTGATGAGCTTGCGGGTTTCGTTGATCTGCTTCGGATCGAGTCCGGCGGTCGGCTCATCGAGGATCAGAACGTCCGGATTGTGGATAATCGCTTGCGCCAGGCCAACCCGTTGGCGGTAACCCTTGGATAGCTTGCCGAGTAGCCTGGTCCGTACATCTTCTATCGAGCACCGTTCACAGGCCTCATCCACACGAGCCTTCAGGTTCGGGCGGGGGATTCCCTTGAGCTGGCCTACGAAGTTGAGGTACTCGATGACTTCCATTTCCGGGTAGAGCGGAGGTGTTTCCGGCAGATAGCCGATCCGCTTCTTCACCTCCAGGGGCTGCTCGAGCACATCGAAGCCGGCAACGCTCGCTTTCCCCTGAGTCGGGGGGAGGAAGCATGTCAGGACCCGCATAGTAGTTGTTTTGCCGGCGCCGTTTGGCCCAAGAAATCCAACGATCTGACCTTTCTCGACCGAGAAAGAGATGTTGTCAACGGCGACAGCGCGAGGGTAGCGCTTGGTAAGTCCTTCGACCTTTATCATACGAAGCTCTCAGAATCGAGAAATCTGAAGATTGTTTTTGTCTCACGCGTTCAGACGCACGAGGGGGCAGATGGTACAGCCCAAGAAACATAATAAGAACCACTTCTGGCTGCTGTCAAATCGCCGCTCACATTTTATAGGCCCATCACCTGGAAACCTGCGTCCACAAAAATCACATTTCCCGTGACGCCACGACCGAGATCGCTGGCCAGGAATACCGCTGTGTCGGCCACTTCGGCCGGATCGGTATTACGCCGCAAGGGCGCTTTGGCGGCAACTCCGTCGAGCACTTTCGAGAAATCCTTGATCCCACGGGCCGAGGCGGTCTTCACCGGACCAGCGGAGATGGCGTTGACGCGGATGCCGGCGGGTCCCAGATCGCTCGCCAGATAGCGGACAGACGCCTCGAGGGCGGCCTTGGCCACACCCATGACATTGTAATTCGTGATCACTCGGGTCGAGCCGAGGTAGGTCAGCGCGACAATCGCGCCACCCGCGCTCATCATTGGGGCGGCCACCCGGCTCACCGAGATCAGCGAGTAGGCGCTCACCTCGTGAGCGAGGAGGAAACCGCTGCGGGACGTCTCGACAAATGGCCGGCTCAGATCTTCCCGATTGGCGAATGCGATGCTGTGCACGACGGCTTCGAGCTCCCCGTGCGATTGTTTCAGATTGGCGGCGAGCGCGTCGAGCTCCGAATCCTGGGTCACGTCGCAAGCGAGCACTTCGACGGCGCCCAGTTCCTCCCCGAGTTCCTCCACGGTCAGCTTCTGCCGCTCGCCCTGGTAGGTCAGCACAACGTCGGCCCCCTCGCGCCGGTAGGCCTTGGCGATCGCATAGGCGAGGCTCCAGCGGTTCGCAATTCCAAGGATCAGGGCCGTCTTGCCCGCGAGCAGATCAGACATGAATTCAACAGTGTACCATCGGGTTCCCAAGCGTCCGGAAACAGAAAGGCGCCACCGGCCGGCAAGACCGTGGCGCCTTATCTCCCTGAAGTACTGTGGCTGTCCGCGCTTACGCGCCCTTGTTGTAGAAGAACTGTTCCCGCACTACCTTCCCATCCTTCCAGTGGCGAACAGCCACCTGGGACATTTGCACGCGTCCTGTCCCCTTGAACGTAAAGTCCCAGTCCCATTGCGAGAAGCTGACGTCGCCGTTCACCGCGCTGCCGTTCAGCTTGGCCCCGTGAAACTCCTCAACGCTGGCGAAGAACTGCTTCTCGTATTCGCGGTTCGCATCCTTTCCCCTCCGGGGCTCGTCCGTGTTCTCCTGCATCTCGACATCGTCGGCATAGTATCGCTCGAAGGCTTCGAGCGCTTTGCCGGCGAGAATCTCCTGATTCAGTTGGTTTTCCAATGTTGCGATGTCCGTCATGGTCGATCGTATACCCTCCAGATGGGTTCTAAGAGCGGACTTTCCGAAAGTCGACTCGCTGGTTTCAATATATTCGTTATCACAACTATCGTCAAGAGGAAGGGTGTTACAAAACAATCACGGTGTGTGCTCATCCAGGATCTGGCGAATCCCGCGGGTGGAAACTAAACTTCTTCAGGTACCACGTAGGGGGCGCGGTAGTTCCGCGTCAGCATGCCGTTCGCCTCCGCGTCGTCGACGAAACGCCCGGTCGACTTGACAACTCGCAGGGGGCGTCTCACC
>CAYLSS010000665.1:0-3556 GCA_964385765.1 uncultured Solibacteraceae bacterium | reverse complement strand
AGTCGGCATGACCGGGAAGTCGGCACGATGGCGGTTATGCCGCTAGCGGCATAACCGGCACACGTTCGCGACCCGGATGGTGGAGGCCGGCTGCGACCTGCCGACTCTCGCCGCCATCCTCGGACACGCCAGCCTGCGAATGGTCATGCGGTATGTCCACCCGACCGCACAGCACCAAGCCGCGGCCATCGCGCGGTATCACGAGAAATTCGGCCGCCGCCCCGCGCTGGTGGAAGAGAAGGCGAAGTGAAAGGTCTGGAAGACCTCTGCATTACCACACGGCGCCAGTGTGCCACCCACTCTGCCCCCGAATGTGCCCTCAAAAGGACGCAAAATGACGCAAAACGCCGCTATCGAGCGGCAAACAGCAGCAAGGAGAAGCAAGCGTAAATGGCTGAAAAGGAAGCTAAGTTGTTGGAGGCGCGGGCGGGAATCGAACCCGCGAATAAAGGTTTTGCAGACCTCTGCCTTACCACTTGGCTACCGCGCCTAATAGGGAGGCTTTCATCTTCATTGTAGTCGACCTTCTGACGTAGTCAACCTGGGGGGGCGTCTAGGAGCGTCCAGTTCGGCGATCAGAGCGTTGCCGTAAAACGACATCGTGTAGGTGCAGATCAATGGGAACCAGCGGCGGTAGACCACGCCCGAGGCGGGGCTTCGGCCCATGATGCCGGCGTGGGCCAATGGGTCGCCCGGTTCAGAGTATCGATTGTCGAGGCACCATTGTAAAGCCTTTCGGGCGGCTTCGAGGTGGGCTGGATCGCCGGTTTTCCGATGAAGGCGGTAGAAAAGAATACTCCAGATCGCAGTTCCTTTTTCGCTGATCCCGACCTCCGCTTCGGGGCGATCGTAAAGGAAGTTCCAGTGCCCATCGAAATGCTGGGCTTTCTGAGGATGCCTTGCCATCCGGACAGCCGCTTCGAGGTGGCCCTCGTCGGGAAGAAGGCGATCGGCGGCCAGGAGTCCCATCATCGCCCACGCGAGGCCGCGGGTGTTGGCATTGGTCGGGACTCGGATGGGGACGCCTTCGGGACCGCGCATCGGCCAGCTATCGTCCTCCCGCGCGGGGTCCTTCCGATGCCAGGTGCGGTCCCAGAGGCCGTCGTCGCGCTGCAGCACGCGAGTCAGGCTTTCGAGATAGCGGCGGCCCAGATCGCGGTACTTCTCGCTGCCGGTGACCCGGTGCACTTCGGCGAAGCCCTCCATGCCGAAACCGGATTCGTCCATGGTCCAGTTCTTCCATTTTTCGGAAGCGAAGACGTAGTCCTGTTCGATGACTGGATCCTGCGCCAGAAGACGGTCGGTCTGATCGAGCATGAGGCGCGATGCGTCGAGGAAGCGGCGGTTGCCGGTCGCTTCGAAAAGCGGAATGTAGCCCCAGCCCGCCAGAAAGTAGGCGTCTGCGGGGCTGGCAAAGGCGGTATGGCCGCATTCGTATCGCGTGGTGGGATCGAACCGGGTGATGAGGAGCCCGTGCGCGGGACTCCCGGTATCGCGGACCATGTAACGCAGGCTGGCTTCCCCCATCTCTCGGGCAACCGCCAGCAGGCGCTCCCGGCCATGAGAAGCGGTGATTTCAGGAATGGCCGAGGCATCGATCAGGAAGCGGATGGCCGGTCCCCATGTCCACGTCCAATCGGAGCGCCGGTAGGTCGCCGCGTCGAGGTCATAAAAGAGGTACAGACCACCGAAGGTGGGACTCGCCGGGTTGCGGTTCTGGCCGCGGATGAGGAAATCGATATTCATTCGGATGGCGTCGATGATTGCTGCCCGCGAGAGCCCGGCGGTGAGTTGCGGCGGATCGCGCTCCAGAGGTGGAATCTCGATGGTGGCAAGCTCAATAAGCGCATCGTCCCGACGCTCGTGAATGGTGACGGCGCCCGACCAGTTCTCTGTGAGGCAACGAAAACCGGGCTGCTGCCGATCCGGTTCCGGAAGGATCTTGCCGACGATGAACTCGCGCAACCGTGCGGTGTCCGACTCGACATAGATCGCGTTCTCCCAGTGTTCGATGTGGCTGGACAGCACGTTCTTCTCCCGTAACGGAGCGGGATCGCGCCAAAAATTGCCGTTCCAGCAGAAGCTGTCCGACGATGCGACTTCATCGAATGTCGCGATGACGGCCGTATCGTGCCCGAGTTCGACATCGACCACCGGAAACCATATCTCCTTGCCGGGGGAGGCGGCGCGGGGCGGATCAGGATCGTTCGGCGACCGGTCAGAGAGTTTCGAGATCTGCCGGTTGCGCTCGCTGCGAACGTGAATCTCGAGCGGCACATCGGCGGCAAAGTCACCGGTCAGGGTGATCGCGCGGCCATCGCGTTTGTAGCTGAACTGCGCCTGTGGGACCCCGCACGACGCGGCCAGCAGGATAGCAAACGTACAGACCACGATGCGGTGCATCATCCCAGCCGAGTATATCAGTGCCTGCTTCGGGACCCGGGCCTGGACGTTTGATAACGTAATTGTCAGTGCTCGTCCGGAGAGCGCGGGCATAAGGAGCGGCGATATGTTGCCTGACGATTTAGCAGCCATGATTCGCGGGTACCAGGCGAGTCGGATCGTGCTGACGGCGGTCGAGTTGGATATCTTCACGGTCGTCGGAGACGGCGCGACGGCGGATGAGGTTAGCGGACGGCTCGGAACCGATCGCCAGCCCACCGGCATGCTGCTCGACAGCCTCGTAGCGCTCGGGTTGGTAAAAAAGGATGGCGACCGGTATCGCAACGGCGAGGTGGCGGCGCGATACTTTGACGATCGGTCGCCCGAGAGCGAACGGCTGGCAACGATGCACACGGTGAAGCTCTGGCATTCGTGGACAAAACTGACCGACTGTGTTCGCGACCGCTCGGCGGCTGCCGGCAGGGAGACACCCTCCGAAGATCCGGTCTGGACCGAGGCGTTCATTGCGGCGATGGCGAGAAACTCGGCGGAACGGGCGCCACAGGTGATTCAGGCAGTCGGGGCGGATGGAGTCCGCCGGATGCTCGATGTCGGAGGCGGGCCCGGTAGCTACAGCATCGCTTTCGCGAAAGCGAACCCGGGCCTGCGGGCGGTGATTGCAGACAAGCCGGAGGTGCTCGCCATCGCCCGGCGCCACATCGAACAGGCGAACCTATCTGATCGTGTCGAAACGGCGATCATCGACATCGCGTCCGAGCCATTAGGGACGGACTACGACCTCGTCTTCGTTTCGAACATCTGCCATATGTTTTCGCCCCGTGGAAACGAGGATCTCCTGCGCCGATGTGGCGCGGCCACGATTGAGGGCGGCCGCCTGGTGATCCAGGATTTCATCCTCGACGAGAATCGCACCAGCCCGGCGCGGGCGGCGTTGTTCGCCATCAACATGCTGGTGGCGACCGCCGAGGGCAACAGCTATACCGAATCCGAGTACCGGACCTGGATGGAATCGGCCGGATTTGCCGATGTTGTTCGCATCCCGCTGGAGCTGGGTTCCGAACTCATGAGCGGTTTACGCAAAGGGAGGTGAGCAATGTTCCGGAGAGTATTTGTGGGTTCCGTGTTTGCCGGTTTGGGGCTCACAGGCGCATAT
>CAYLSS010000664.1:0-3557 GCA_964385765.1 uncultured Solibacteraceae bacterium | reverse complement strand
CGCCGGAGATGCGGGATGCGACGATCGTGATCGACGCGCTGCTCGGTACAGGCCTGACCGGCCCGGCGCGGGGCAGCGCGCTCGACCTGATTCGGGAGATCGGCCATGGGTTTCCCAGGGCCAAGGTAGTCGCGGTGGACATCCCGTCGGGAATGGCGAGCGACACCGGCGAGCGGCTTGGCGAGCAGGTGCGCGCTGACTACACGGTGACGTTCACCGCTCCGAAGATCGGCCAGCTATTGCCGCCCAACTGCGATGACGTCGGCGAACTGCGAGTCGGCCCGATCGGTTCTCCGCCGTCGCTTTACGAGCACGTCGATCTCGCGCTCAGCAGTCCGGCGGCGTTTGCCGGTCTGCTCAGACCCCGTGCGCCTGACGGGCACAAAGGAACCTACGGGCACGTCCTGGTGATCGGCGGGTCGCGCGGCAAGACCGGCGCCGCCGCCATGGCCGGCCTGGCCGCCTTGAGGGCGGGCGCGGGGCTGGTCACCGTGACATCGGCCGAGTCGGCGATCCCGGTGATCGCGGCCCATGCGGCCGAGTTGATGACCGAACCGCTGCCTGAGACCGACGTGGGTTCGATCTCTCTCAAGGCATTCGATTACGGACGAATCGGCGAGGTGCTGGCGCGCAAGACAGTCGCGGCGCTCGGGCCCGGCGCCGGCACTCACCCGGAGACGGCCTCCTTTGTCCGCCGGCTGGTCGCCGAATGCGAACTGCCGATGGTAATCGATGCGGACGGCCTCAACATACTTGCGGGAGAGGAGTTCACGGGACGCGAAACCATGGTCCTAACCCCGCACCCGGGCGAGATGGCAAGACTGGCCGGGATATCGACCAAGGACGTGATGGCCGACCGGCTGGCGGTGGCGCGAGGATTTGCGCAGGAGCGCCGCGTGATCCTGGTCCTCAAGGGTCAACGCACACTGGTCGCCCTTCCCGACGGCCGTGCCTGGATCAACCCGACGGGAACGCCGGCGCTTGGAACCGGTGGGACCGGCGACATCCTGACAGGAATGATCACCGGCATGGCGGCGCAGTTCCCGGACCAGCTCGAGCAGGCGGTCATGGCGGCCGTCTGGCTGCACGGCCGCGCCGGAGAGTTGGGCGCGACGAGGACAGGCGAACTGTCGTTGATCGCGACCGACCTTCTCTCTTTTCTTCCCGCAGCCATCGGCGACGCCCTCGCTGCGTCGCGCACCTCCACCCACCTCTAAGGTGTGGCTCCAATAAGGTGCGGCTCCAAGCTGCGCCGGGCGGTTGCTGGTCCTAACTGGCCCGGAGCGCTATTGTTGGCGCCATTATGCGGCGGTCATATCCAGGAATTCCTGATACACTCAAGACCGCCCATTCTGAGGGGCTAATGGAAAACAGGGAGGATCACATGACATTTGTCGTTCACTGGGTGTTCGATCCCGAGAACCGCAACCAGGCGCAGGATCGCTTCAAGCAGACCGGAGCGCCGCCGCCCGAAGGTGTGACCATGCATTCCCGGTGGCATGCCGCGAGCGGGCTCGAAGGCTGGGCCGTCTGCGAATCGGATGACCCGGTCGCACTGTGCAAGTGGACCCAGGATTGGACCGATCTGCTCGATTTTCAGGTCACTCCTGTCATCAACGACGAACAGATCGCCCAAGTCATCGGATAAATTTCGTTCAGCGCGTAACAAGGGGCGGCTGTCGAGAGTTGCAGCCGCCCCGCTGGTCGCCGATGGGTCCGCTGCTTCGTGCTGCAGCCGGTTCTGTTACCTGGAGAGAGGCTCCGGACGCCCAGCCGGAAGAGTGCGGCCATTTCTTCGGCGACTCCACACTCCGACGGCAATTCCAACGAAACCAATCAGCGTCATCGTCCATGTGCCTGGCTCCGGAATAGCGACACCGTCGTCGAAGGAGAGGCTGCGAACCCGGAAGCTGTCGTCGCCCTGGTAGGCCTGGACGCCGAACACAGATCCAGTGCGGTTCGGACCAACCAGATCCAATGTGGGGCTGCCGAAGGCGCTCACCGGAGGCACGATGAATGACAGCGACCCGGAATTGATGCGGGCGATTCCACCTCCATCATCGGAATCGAAGTCTCCAAAAACGATCTGAGTCAGGGTCACGACCCGGTCAAAGTTGAACAGGAGAAAATCATCCCGGCCCTGGCCATCGATGTCGTTATCGAGATCAAAGCCATTATTCACTCCATATCCCCTGTTATCGGAGGTGACAAAGCCCCCCAGCACCGGACCAAAGAGACCGGTATAGCCGGGCCTCACGGTGAGCAATGCGGGGGTGCCGGGTATTGTGCCAGGCCCGACGGTTGGACCTCCGGTAGTGAAGCCGGGAGTTCCGCCGGTCCCGAAGGTTATCGTCACCGGGGTTGCGCTCAATTGAGCGGCGAAACAAAAGGTCAATATAGGTAGAACTCGGATTATCCTGCTAAACATAGTTATTGTCTTCTCTCTTCTTTTTAATACTCTGTTTGTCCTGCCCCACCGATGAATTTGCTGGGTGAAACGGGAGTAAAATGAAACTGTAGCATCGGTAGGAAGCGTTGCCAATGAACAAGTAGTCTAGTACCAAGTCTGGCAATTCCCTGGTTAGCTAAAGCCGAATCGAGGAATATGCTGGTCCGGAATAGAACGCTCTATTGCCATCTCAGCGCAGCACAACGGGTTTGGCTTCTAGACCAAGAAGTCGAATTGGGTCAAATGATTTGCACATCTGGAGTTTCGGAACCAGCGACGAGTCGATGCGGCTTCGCACTACACTAAGAGGTGCCATGACACCCAAGCTGCCGATTGCGGCCATCACTGACGAATATTCAATGGATCTCGACAAGGCCCTCGATGCCATGAAGAGAACCGGGATGACGGGCGCCGAATTGCGCATGATCGGAGGGAAAAACATCGTCGATCTCACCGACGAGGAGTTGGACCGGGCGATTGAAGCCTGCCGGAGCCGCGGCTTCGGGATCATGTCGATTGCCTCGCCGCTGCTCAAGTGCGTGTTGCCCGGGGCTCCGGAGATCGATCCGCGATTCCAGCAGGACGTATTCGGAGCCAAACTCACCTTCGATGATCAGCCGCGCCTCACTGATCGCGCTCTTGAGATTGCCCGGCGCACTGGGGCGAAGATCATCCGGGTCTTCTCGTTCTGGCGCACGGTGGAGCCGGAGAAGTGTTTCGACGGCGTGGTCGAGGCGCTGAGGGGACTGTGCGAGAAGGCGGCCGGGGCGGATCTGATCATCGGCCTCGAAAACGAGCATGCCTGCAATGTCGCCACCGGCGCCGAGACGGCTAGGGTGCTCGAGGCCATCGACCATCCGAACCTCAAGGTCGTCTGGGACCCCGGCAATGCGCTGGTTTCCGGTGAGGTTCCCTACCCGGATGGCTACCGGGCGATTCCTGCCGCCCGGATTGCGCATGTGCATGCGAAGGATTGTCATATGGAAGGTCACAAACCCGTCTGGGGGCCCGTTGGCACGCGCCGGGTGGATTGGCGCGGTCAGGTCGAGGCGCTGCTCGCCGATGGCTATCGGGGATATCTCAGCCTGGAAACCCATTGGGCCGGGCC
>CAYLSS010000663.1:0-3560 GCA_964385765.1 uncultured Solibacteraceae bacterium | reverse complement strand
TCGACGGACCCATCGCCGGCAGGAACCCCGAGGAGCCGGTCCGGGCGATCGAGCAGCGGGGCGGCAAAGAAGAGCAGAAACAGCCATTCGTAGGTGAAGAGGGCGAGCGACGCCAGCGGGTAGGCGATCCAGGTGCGCTGGAAGTAGAGCAGCATCGCGCCGCACACCATTGCGTGGCCGAGCGCCATCCGGTAGGCGACACCGGTGTACTGGCGGACCGTGGTGAGGGGAGAGAGGACGAACAATGTCCCGGCGAGCAGGGCGAACCGCCAGGGAAAGCGGCGCCGAAGGACGAGATAGATCAGCGCCAGGGCGACGGCCCAGTATAGCCAGGCCAGCCAGTAGAGGACCTCGATGCTGTTGAGCGCATAGCCGATGTAGCCGTTTACGTGAAGCAGCAGGATTTCGATGGGGCGTCCGAAGACGAAGTTCCGGATCTGGAGCCACATGGCGCGGAACCAGTCCGGCGCCGCCCAGACGTAGGGTCCGGTATTGAAGTACCAGTCGTCTTCATAGAGGCCAAAGCGGCTGAGATGGAGGAAATGCACGGCCCAGTCGAGCGCGATGAGGAAGAGGACGTTGGGCCACTCGGCGCGGAACAGGCGGCGGAGCGAGGGCGGTGGTGGAGCCGTGGGGGCGGCCATAGCTGACTTTCACGATCATACCCGCGCTGAAGAAGGAGCGGGCCGAGGGCTTATCCTCCGCGGGGCGTCCTGGATGAAGCGATTTGGGCGGCGCTGTTGCGAGTGAGGGCTTGCACAGGCCGAATCGCCTTGCAGTATAGTCTTTAGCATGTCAAATTCGGATCTCGTCAAAGATGCGCTCACCGCCGGGGAGGGCATCGTGCGGCTCGCTCCCTGTTGGGTACCGCGATCATTCTTGATGCCCGGCGGGCGGTTGAAGCTCCATCCGCGCGATCTCTACGCTCTCGGCGCTCATCGCGGCGGCATCGACGAGCGCTGGTTCTCCTCCACCACCAATGCCGACAACGGTCCCGGCACGCCCGACGATGAAGGTCTCAGCTATATCGACCTCGACGGCAAGCGCGTGCTGCTCAAGGAGGCCATCGAGACTCAGGGAGATGAGTTTCTCGGGGCCGATGTGATGGCCGCCCGCGGTGGCTGGAATCTCCTTTGCAAGTTCTTCGACAATCTTGGTCCCATCCCGCACCACATGCACCAGAACGACGAGTTCGCCCGGCGGGTCGGCGCCAAGGGGAAGCCCGAAGCCTACTACTTTCCACCGCAGTACAACTTCAAAGACAACAACTTCCCCTACACGTTCATGGGGCTGAACCCCGGCACCACTCGCGATGATATCCGCCGGTGTCTGGAGCGCTGGAACGAGGGAGACAACGGGATTCTGTACCATTCCCGCGCCTATAAGCTCAAGCCCGGGTCGGGGTGGCAGGTGGATGCTGGTATCCTGCATGCGCCGGGATCGCTGGTGACCTACGAACCGCAGGTGAATTCCGATGTTTTCGGCATGTTCCAGTCGCTGGTGGAAGGCCGGCCGGTGGGTTGGGAACTGCTGGTCAAGGATGTGCCGAAGGAGCACCACCAGGACCTCGACTACATCCTCGACATGCTCGACTGGGATGCCAACGTCGATCCGGAGTTCGCCAAGAACCGGGCATTCGAGCCCACACCGGCGAGGGATCCAGAGGAGATGGCCGACGCCGGCTACTCCGAGCAATGGATCGTTTACTCGACGCCGCACTACTCAGCGAAGGAACTGACTGTATTTCCGGGGCGGGAGGTGGCCATCAAAGACGCCGCCGCGTACGGATTGATCCTCACGCAAGGTTACGGTCGCGTCGGCGTCCACAACGTGTCCACGCCGAGCCTCATCCGCTTTGGCGAAATGACCAGAGACGAGCTGTTCGTGACCGCGGACGTGGCCAGGGAAGGCGTTCGGATCGTCAACGCGAGTGATCGGGAGAAGCTCGTCATGCTGAAGCACTTTGGTCCGGGAAATCCGGAAGCGGCGAGGTTTGTGCAATGAAGTTTGGTGTCAACGTACTGATCTGGACAGCGAGCTTCGATGCAAGCCACCTGCCGCTGCTGGGGAAGGTCAAGGGCATGGGCTTCGACGGGATCGAGATCGCCCGCTTCGACTTCGACGGTTTTCCGGCGCGGCAGATCCGGGCGGCACTGTCCGACGAGGGGCTCGACTGCACATTTTGCTCGGCGCTGACGGGCCAGACGAGCCTGGTGAGTGACGACGCCAATGTCAGACAGCAGGCGCGCGATTTCCTGACGCGCGGCATCGAGACGGCCGCCGATCTCGGTTCGGAGATCTTCATGGGTCCGTTCTGCGCGCCTGTCGGTCTGCTTCCCGGAAGGCGCCGCAACGACGATGAATGGAAGTGGGCGGTGCAAGAGCTCCTGTCATTGGGTGAGACGCTCGACGCGGCGGGCGTGACGCTATGCATCGAACCGCTGAACCGGTTCGAAACCTACTTTCTGAATACCGACGCCGACGGGGCGAAGCTGTGCGAGGAGGTCGGCCACCAGCGAGTCGGCATCCTGTTCGATACTTTCCACGCGAATATCGAGGAGAAGGATCTCGGCGGCGGGATCCGCGCGCTGGGCCGACACCTGCGCCACTTCCACGCGTGCGAGAACGACCGGGGAATTCCGGGCAGCGGTCACATCGAATGGCCGCAGGTCTTTGCCGCGCTCAAAGAGGTTGGCTACGACGGGTGGATCACGATCGAGAGCTTTGGGGCGAGGATTCCGGAGATTGCCGCGGCCGCATGCATCTGGCGCGACCTGGCCCCGACATCGGACGCGATCGCCGCCGAAGGGGTGAAGTTTCTGCGGCAGGCAGCGGCGGCGGCGTGACGGGACAGGCTGCCGCCGCTACTGGAAGCTGACCGTTACCACGTTAGCCGGCACTCCGTTGAAAATCCACTCGACGTCGACCGCGCCGGCGCCGATGAAGGAGCGTGGAATGGGTCCGGCCACGGCTTGGTCGAGGCCGTCGAACTGGCCCTGCGCGACTGCGCCTGTCACCGGCACTTCCACGCCGTTCATGCGGCAGCTCACGGAGCTCTGGTTACGGAAGCCGGTGCCGAAGAAGCTGATAAAGACCTGATCGTCGGGGCCGCCGAGGTCGATCGGGTCATTGAGGCGGGGCTGGTCGAGGGTGAAGGTGAAGCCCGAGGCGTCTGCGGGGAATGTCTGCCAGACTGCCGCCGCAGGCCCCTGGCCGCTGGCGTTGGCGGAGAATAATCCGGGCGCGACGGCGGCAATCGTGATAGCGATGGTCAACTCCCCGCCAGTCCCATTGCGCAGGGTGAGCGTGCCCGGACCCGGGGCCATGCCCGATGGCGTAAGGAACTGGACCCTCGTCGGTGTCACGAAGTGGATGCGCGCCTGATGGCTTGTCCCCTGGCCGTCGACGATGGTGATGCTGGTGCCGTCGAGCGAGGTGGGGAAGTTGGAGTCCAGCAGGAAGTCGGCGCTGGCGAGCTCTTGTCCGAAGAGATCCATCCAGGCGTCCGAAGGCACGTCACTGGCGAGGAAGCTTCCCGAGTTAGCGAGGCCGGCCGATGA
>CAYLSS010000662.1:0-3561 GCA_964385765.1 uncultured Solibacteraceae bacterium | reverse complement strand
GTTCTGCGCGGCACTCCTGTTCGCTGAAGGAGGCGGCGCCGTTCTAGCCGGCAAGGTTCTCCTCGACGACGGGCTCCCACCATCCGAGCCGATCACGGTGGCCCTCGTGTGCGCCGGCAAGGTCGTGAGTCAGACCGAGGCCGATCCCGAGGGCCGCTTCCGGTTTGCCGCTTCCCTTCCCGCGGAGGATACCGCCCGCTGTGTGATCCGAGCTTCACACACCGGCTATCGAACGGATTCAATCGCCGCCCGCCAGTTGCCCGATGACCCTGAAATCGGCGCTCTGGCACTCCACCGTTTGGGCAAAGCCCAGGGGGAAACGATCAGCGTCACGTGGCTAGCGGCCCCCGAAAGCGCCCGTAAGGCGTTTCACTCTGCCATTCGTGAGATGCGGCGTGGCCCCGAAGGAGACTTGGCCGCCGCGATCGACGCCCTCGAAACCGCGGTCCGCGAATATCCGGACTACGCCGCGGCCTGGCATGATCTCGGCGCGCTACGGATGTCCATCGACGACGCGGCCGGAGCCCGCGAAGCCTGGCGACAATCCATCTCCGCCGACCCGTGGTTCGTCACCCCCTATGAGCCGCTCCTGATGCTCGCGCTCGCCGAAGAAGAGTGGAGCGACGCCCGGCAACTATGCGACCAGATGCTCGTGATGAATCCCCATCTCGCCAACACGCACTACTATCGCGGGCTCGCGAGTCTGCAGCTCGGTGAAATAGAGGACGCCCGCAAAGCAGTAAGAGCGATCGAGGAAGGACTGGAAGCTGAGACATTCATTGAATTGCACCATCTCCGCGGACTCATCTATGAAGCGGATGGCGACATGAAAGCTGCGGCGTCAGAGTACTGGAAGTATCTGGAATCGGAGCCGAATGGCCGGCAGGCCGGTGTACTGAGAAGGCGTCTGGCCGAATGGATGGCGGACGGAAAAATCGAGGGGTCCCCGTGAGGTTGATGGAGCGCGCGGCCTTCGTCTCGTTCCTCATGCTGGGCGGTTTGTTTCCGTGCATGGAGACACGCGCCGAAGAAAGTGCGAACGAACTGAAGCAGAGGGGGACCGCATATTTTGAGCAAGGGTTCCACCTGGAGGCGGCGAGGATGTTTGCGAAAGCGGACCGGATCGACTCCCTCGATGAGCGAAGCCGGTTCATGCTCGCTACGGCCTACGTCGCCCTCGACCGCCGGCATTGGGCAAGGCCGCAGTTCGAAAAACTGGCTAGGGAACATCCGTCCGACCCCCGTTATCCCTACTGGCTGGCGCGCATCTACTACTTCTACAACTGGTTCGAGGAGGCCATCGTCGAACTCCAGGACGCCATCGCGATCGACCCGGATTTTGTGCAGGCGCACGACCGTCTTGGCCTTTGCCTGGAAGGACTGGGAAGGCCCCAAGAGGCCATTGCCGAATATGAGAAGGCTGTGTGGCTATCGGAAAACGCTGAGACAAGGTCTCCCTGGCCGTACTATCACCTGGGCAGTCTGCTGCGACAGCAGGGACAATTCGCGAGAGCCGAGAAGCACCTGCGCCGGGCGTTGGCCGCCGGTCCCGAGTTGTCCGCAGTCCACTATGAACTTGGTGTCGTGCTCGACAAGCTAGGGAAGAGCCGCCAGGCTGTCGAGTTTCTCGAGCGGGCGGCAGAACTGGATCCCTCCGATCCAAAATCCCACTACGCACTGGCGAGAGTCTACCGGCGTCTTGACAACAAAGAGAAGGTTGTCGAGGAGATTCAGAAATTCCGCAAGCTGTCGAATCAGTAGGCCGTGAGAATGCGGCAACGGCTCCCCGTTCTCAGGGTGTCGGCGGACATTCAGTCCGGTGGCCCCGGGCCTTGCCCAAACACCACGGTCGGTATTGATTAATGTAAAATTTACTTCGGAGGCTGTGGGGCCTCCAGGTATGTGTCGTCTCGCAAACTATTCTCACGCCGTGGTGAGAGTCACTTCGTCAACAACGGACAGTGAGAACCGAGGTGGGAACCAGCATCACGTGGCGTTGAGCAATTCGCTCGACGCCGGGCTCCGGTCGGAAATATCGGCTCAGAAGCCGAATTCGACTGCGTCCACTGTGATCGCGACTGACGAAGGCAACCTCCTGACCGTCGACAAGCTGTCGGACGCCACGGTTTCGGCGACGATCGCCTGGCACGGCCGTGGCAAATGGAAGAGCGGTGAGGCTTCGGTGCGCCTGCGGACCGGAGCACAGCTGCCAGAGTGGGGTCTTGAAATGGCACGTTCTTTGAAAGTCTTGATTTTTTGTTTACTGTCGGCTTCACTGGCTTTCAGCCAAAGCGCCGGCACGATTACAGGGGTTGTCAGCGATACCACCGGGGCGGTGATCCCCGCAGCCGAAGTTACGGCTACCAACCAGGACACCGGTGTGGAGTACACCGGCATGGCCAATGAGGTCGGACTTTACATCATCCAGTCTGTACCCCCTGGTCCATATGTCGTCACTTGCGAGAGCGCCGGCATGGCTCCGTCACAGCGCCCGAACCTCCGGCTGGAAGTTGCGCAGACGCTGCGTCTGGACTTCAAGCTGAACATCGGCACCGTGGCCGAGATCGTCGAGGTTTCGGCGGCCGCCCAGTTGATCCAGTCGGAAAGAACCGAGGTCGGACAGGTCATTGACTCGAAGCGCATCCTCGAGATGCCGCTCAACGGCCGCAACTATCTCGAGTTGGCCAAATTTTCGGTCGGCGTTCTGCCCTCGCGCGAGTTGGGCAAGGGTACCCGGCAAGACGGCGAATCAGGCGGCGAAGGGGGCATCCTCGCCATGGGCATGCACGCCGCTCAGACGAACGTGCTGGTCGATGGCGCTGACAATTCATCCCGGAACTCCGGCGGCGCCCTCGGCTTCCAGGCCCAGGCCACCAAGCCTTCCGTCGACGCCGTCAGCGAATTCAAGGTAGTGACCAACAACCTGTCCGCGGAATTCGGCTTCCGCATGGGCGCCAAGGTGATTGTAAACACGAAGTCGGGCACCAACCAGTTCCACGGCTCGGCCTACGAGTTCCTCCGCAATGACAAGTTCGACGGCACCAACTTCTTCGCCAATCGCGCCGGCTCGAAAAAGCCGACCCTCCGCCGCAACCAGTTCGGCGCAACCTTCGGTGGTCCGGTCATCAAAAACAAACTGTTCGGTTTCTTTAGCTGGCAGAGCACGCTGGAACGCGCGGGCCGAAGCTTTACGTCTTCGGTTCCGAGCGTGGCCGCCAAGAATGGCGACTTCTCCCAGCAGCCCAATCCAGACCGCGAGGTCTACGACCCGCTGACGCTCAATGACGGCGTCCGTCAGCCCTTCCCGGGATTCGTGATTCCGAAAGACCGCTTTGACCCGGTTTCGCAGAACATCATCGCTCTTTATCCGAACCCGAACATTGCCGGTCGCGAAAATCTGAAGAATAACTTCTTCTTCTCGCCAAGCAAGAAGATCGATTCGCACCAGTACGACATGAGGGTCGATTGGAATATCGACAATTCCACCCGTATGTTCGGCCGCTACTCGATCCGCGACGAGTTCGTGGACGATCCCGGCCCGCTCCCCCTGCCCGCCGTCGG
>CAYLSS010000661.1:0-3566 GCA_964385765.1 uncultured Solibacteraceae bacterium | reverse complement strand
TCATTTCGTTCAGCGTGTTCTTGCTTGTGTTTTATCGATTCTCAGTGCTCATATCTCAACTGAAGGATGCCAATATCGCGCTTGCGCAGCGCGTGGCGATCTTGCAGTATCAAGTGGATTCACTCAATGAAGAGCGGCAAGCGCCGAAAGAAGGATAAAAAAGTCGAAGCCGGGGCGAGGCCGGAGCAGAAATCGGCCACAAAGGGAGCGGCCTCGCGAACGGCCACCGCAGCGCCAAAGTCGAAGACCGGGAAGAGGGTCTCCGGCGGGGGCCGTGGGGGGATTAAGCCTTGGCACTATGCCGCTGGGCTGATCGTTGGACTGATCGCCGTGTTTCAAGTGTATGGTGCGTCTATCGACGGACCGTTCATGTTCGACGACAAGTACTTGCCGTTCACGCACCCGGACTATCAGGAACTGCCCTTGAGCCGCTGGCTGATAGGCGTCCGTCCGACGCTGATGCTCAGCTTCTGGATCAACTATCGGTTTTCGGGGAGCGACCCGTGGTTGTATCACGTGTTCAATGTGGTGTTTCACTTCTTCAACGGCGTATTCGTATTTCTGATTGTTCGGAAGCTGCTCGAGCGGGTGAATGTAGAGCGCTGGCGGCGCGAGCTGTTCGGGGCCTTTGCGGGCTGCATATTTCTGTTACATCCCATCCAGACCGAGGCCGTGGCTTACGTGGCCAGCCGTTCGGAGAACCTGAGCGTTTTCTTTTTCTACGCCGCGCTCACGATATTTCTCTACCGGCACGGGCGGTCGATCTCGTTTGCGAGCGCGTTCCTGGTGCTGGCGCTATTCGGCTGCGCTGTTACGAGCAAGGAACATACGGCTGTGCTGCCGTTCCTGCTGTTGCTGACGGACTACTTTTTCAACCCGGGGTTTTCGCTCGATGGGATCAGGCGGAACTGGCGCCTGTACGTACCGATCGTAGTCGCCGGGGCGGCCGGCTTCGCTTTCATTCTGAGCAAGCTCGCCGAATCCGACACCGCGGGTTTCGGGGTGGAGGGGCTGCCCTGGTACAACTACTTTGTCACCCAGTGCAAGGTCATCTGGATCTACTTGCGGATGTTTGTACTGCCTTTCGGGCAGAATGTCGACCATAACTATCCGATGGTGGAGACGCTGGCCGATCCGCTCGGTCTGATCGGCATGGCGGGATTGGCCGGATTGGTGGTTGCGGCCTGGCTCTACCGGAAGCGCTATCCCTTAGTAGCGTACGGATTCTATACGTATCTGCTGCTGCTGGCGCCGACGTCGTCGGTTGTGCCGATCAAGGATGCGCTGGTCGAGCGGCGCCTGTATCTCCCGATGATCGGGTTGCTGCTGATTGTCGCGGCGGCGCTTCGCCGGTGGCAGGCGTCTCCGAGGACCGCCGTGGGCGCGCTCGGAGCCGTTACCCTGGCGGTGATGCTGCTTGGCTACCAGCGAGCTCAAGTGTGGGCCGACCCGATAGAGTTGTGGGAGGATTCAGTGGCTAAGTCGCCGGAGAACTGGCGGGCCAGCTTCCAACTCGCATACGCCTACTACGACGCCCAGCGATGTTCGGAGGCGGTGGAGCAGTATGAAAGGACGGCGGCGCTCGACGAGCCTGACTACCGGCTGTTAGTGGACTGGGCGCTTGCCTATGACTGCGCGCAGCAGCCGGAGAGGGCGCTGGCGAAGCTCAAGGAAGCGGCGACGCTCGAGGAGAATGCGCACGTCTACTCACTGGTCGGCATGATGCACGCGAAGCAGGGCCGGGACCGCGAGGCCCTGGAGGCGCTCGATAAGGCCCAGGAACAGGACGCGAACTTCGCGATGCTCTACTTCTACCGGGGCAACATCTACTTCAGCAACGGCGACGCGCGGAGCGCCGAGCCCGAATACGAGCGTGCACTGGAGCTCGATCCGGATCTGGAAGCCGCTCACCGGGCGTTGCAACGGGTTCGCCAACAGCTCGGGGCTTCCAACTGAACCATGCGGAAGCTGAGAATCGGAGTCAACGCGCTCTACCTGATTCCGGGCGGCGTCGGTGGGACGGAAATCTATCTGCGAAGCCTGCTGGCAGCGCTGGCGGCGATCGATCAGCGGCACGAGTACATCATTTTCACCAATCGCGAGACGGGACCGGACTTGGTTCCCGAGGCGCCGAACTTCCGGAACGCGGCGACCGGGGTCCGCGCGAGCAACCGACCGATCCGGTTGCTATGGGAGCAGGTGCGGCTGCCCGGCGCGGGGCTCAGGGAAGGCCTGGACGTCCTGTTCAACCCGGGCTTCACCTCACCGATGTTCTGCCGTTATCCGGGCGCGACGGTTTTTCACGACCTGCAGCACCTCCGGCATCCGAAGTACTTCCGGTTTTGGGAGCGTCCGTTTTGGAACCGATTCCTCGAGCAGTCGGCGCGCACGTCGGACCTTCTGATTGCGGTGTCGCAGCAGACCGCGGAGGACCTCGATTACTTCTACGACGGCGTGGGCAAGAAGACGCGCGTGATCCATCATGGAGTGGACGAGCGCCTGTTCGGCATCGGGTGGGAACCTTCGCCCGCGGACCCTTTCCTGCTTTGCGTCTCGACGCTGCATCCCCACAAGAACATCAGGCGGCTGGTGCGGGTATTCGGGGAGTTTCACAGGCAGAGGCCGGGCTGGCGGCTTGTGCTGGCGGGAGTACGAGGCTATGATGCGCGGCCGGTGGAGCGATTGGTCGTTAAGCTCGGGCTGGCCGAGAGCATCCGCATCACGGGTTGGATACCACGGGACGAATTGTATGAACTCTACCGGAAAGCGCACGCTTTTGTGTATCCGTCGACTTTCGAGGGATTCGGCATGCTGGTGCTCGAGGCACTTGCGGCCGGGGTTCCGACTTGCTGTTCCGATATCCCGCCGCTCCGCGAGGTGGCGGGCGAGATGGTGGTTTTCTTCGACCCGGCCAGCGACAATGACTTGCTCGGCGCCCTGAAAAAGGTCACCGGGGACGAAGATCTCAGGGAGCGACTGGGCCGAGAGGGTCGAGAGCGTGCCAGGGGTTTTTCGTGGACTGAATGCGCCCGGGCGACACTCAAAGCGCTCGAGGAGGCGTCGGAGTACTGAAGTGGCGCGGTCAGCGTGCTGAGATCGGCCCCTTATTCTCAGCGCAACAGGTCTTCGAGCTGGATCTTGGCGTCGGTTCTCTCGTCGCGGTACTTGACGATGACGGGGGTGTACAGACTGATGCCGTGGTCGGCGCCGATTCCCTTTTTGACGGCGCGGGCACCCGCCACGACCACGGCCTCCTCCGGGACGACGAGCGGTCCATCGGCATCGGGGGCGATGACGCGGTCATTCACAAGGTCGTAAATGGGGGTGGAACGATTGAGGATGACGCCGGTGCCGAGCACGGCACGGCGCTTGACGATGGTACCTTCATAGACGCCGCAGTTTCCGCCTATCAGGACGTCGTTCTCGATTACGACCGGCATTGCCCCGACGGGCTCGAGCACACCGCCCATCTGCGCTGCCGCCGAAATGTGGCAGCCCCTCCCGATCTGCGCGCAACTGCCCACCAGGGCATGAGAGTCCACCATCGTGCCGTCGCCGACATAGGC
>CAYLSS010000660.1:0-3567 GCA_964385765.1 uncultured Solibacteraceae bacterium | reverse complement strand
TGTCCGCTTGAGGTGGCGGAGGCTCTCGGGGCCGGACGACGGAATCGACACGTAGCGGTCGCGGACCGCCGCGATCTTCTCCTTGCCCTTGCTCTCGATCCACTTGGTGGCGTCCTTGGAATAGCCGAGCTCGGCGACGCCTTTAGGCTGCGGCGGTCGAACGCTGGGGCCGCCGATCCGGGTGTTCAGCAAGCCGCTCGCAGCGAGGGCGGCGTCACGAACCAGTTCGGCGGGAAGCCGCAGGCGGGACTGGCGGGCCAGCAAGCGGTTGTCCGGATCGCGGCTGGAGAGATCCGTACGGACACGCGAGGACTGGCGGTAGGTGGCGGAGGTGACGATGGTGCGGATGAGGTTCTTCCGGCTCCAGCCGCGCTCCCTGAACTCGGCGGCGAGCCAGTCGAGTAGTTCCGGATGCGAAGGGGGTTCGCCCTGGGTGCCGAAGTCGTCGGAGGTAAACACGAGACCGCGACCGAACAGTTCCTGCCAGACGTGGTTGACCGCCACTTTGGCGGTGAGCGGATTCACTTCGGAGACGAGCCAGCGGGCCAGCGTGAGGCGAGTAGCTGGTTGGTGCTTGGGCAGGGGCGGCAGAACGGCGGGCGTGTCTGGGTGCACTTCGAGGCCCAGACGGTCCCACGAACCGCCGAGGTGGATGTGCGACGGCTTAGCCCGCGGGTCTTCGCGTAAAACCGCGGCCTGCGTAAGGCGGGGAAACGCCTTTTCGAGCTCTTCGAGCTTGGGCCGAAGCTCCTTTTTTATGAGGTCGAGCTTTTCTTTGTCGCGGCCGATGGGCGGGCCAGGGCGAGATACGAAATAGTCCGTCAGGCGGCGGCGCTGTCGGACGGTCCGCTGTTCGGGGGGAGTACGGAGGATGCGCTCGGCATGGTCGAGCATCGCGCGCATCGAGGTCAGCGCGAAATCCCATTCATGCACTTCGCCGGGATTGTGCAGCGCGTTTTGCAGATGACTTTCCCACTCGGCCTGGAGCGCCGGCACGTCGTATTCGGCAAGCAAAGCGGCGCGTTTCTTCTGATATCCGGGCCGTTGCTGGAGGTAAGGACCCAATTCACCTGGCAATGGAGCGTCGATGGTGGCCTCCATTGTGCTATCGAAGAAAGCGAAAAGCTGGTAGTACTCTTTCTGGCTGATGGCATCGAACTTGTGGTTGTGGCATTGGGCGCAACCGGCGGTGAGGCCGAGCCAGGTGGTGGCGAGGGTGTTGGTGCGATTGATGGTCTGCTCAAAGCGCGCCTCTTCGCGGTCAGTTCCGGCCTCGCGGTTGGTCAGGGTATTGCGGAACAAGCCGGTGGCGACGCGCTGCTCGGTGGCGGCGCCGGGCAGGAGGTCGCCGGCAATCTGTTCGATGGTGAAGTCCTCATAAGGCTGGTCGCGATTGAGCGCGTCGATGACCCAGTTGCGGTAACGCCAGGCGTAGAGCCGTGGGCGGTCCTTTTCGTATCCGTCGGAATCGGCGTAGTGGGCGAGGTCGAGCCAGTGCCGGGCCCATTTCTCGCCGTAGTGGGGCGAGTCGAGGAGGCGATCGACGGCGCGCTCGTAGGCGCCGGGTTCGGTGTCGGCGAGGAACTCGTCGAGCTGACGAGGTGCGGGCGGCAGTCCGGTGATGTCGAGCGAGGCGCGGCGGAGCAGGGTGGTAGCGGCGGCCTCGGGCGACGGCTCGATGTTTTCTTTTTCCAGCCGGGCGAGGACGAAACGGTCAATGGCGTTGCGGGACCAGTCGGAGTCACGGACCGTGGGGGGCGCGGGCTTGTGGATGGGGCGGTAGGACCAGTGCAGGTCCGAGGCGGCGGCATCCGGGCGGGCGAGCTCTTCGTCCGCCGGCCACCGCGCTCCGCCGTCGATCCACTCGCGCAGCAGGCGTACCTGTTCGGAGGTGAGCCCGTCGCCGGCGGGCGGCATCCGGAAACTCGGATTGTCGCTCGAGACACGTCGAATAATGATGCTCGAGGAGCTGTCGCCGGGAATGATCACCTTCCCGCTGTAGCCGCCCGAGAGCGCGGCTTCGCGCTGATCGAAGCGAAGGCCGTTCATCTGGTTCGCGGGTCCGTGGCAGGGATAGCAGTTGGCGCGGAGAACCGGTTCGATGTCCCGGGCGTAGTCGACCTGGGCGGCGAGGGGCTGCGCAAATATGAAGAGAATCAATACGACAAGAATGGTGCGGCAACCGCGCATGGCAGAAATCCCTCTGAGTTGCTTTCGATGATACGCCAATCAGATGAACGGATTCAACAGGATGCCGGGAGAAGCGGGAAAGGCGGGAAGAGGCGGAGCCGGTGCGGGGCGAACGGCGGCAGGAACGTCGCTTGGGGGCCGGGCGTTATCGAGCGTTTTCCATCCACGAATGATCATGAAATGGCGGTGACGGCAGCGATGGAATTGAGGCTGTTCGTCAGTCTTTCCGTTAGGTGCCTGGCGCCTGGTCAGTCTCCGATGACGGTGACGGTGATCTCGCGCTCGCGGGGGCGGTCATCGAAGTCGCAGAGCACGATTTGCTGCCAGGTACCGGTGCCGAGTTCGCCGTTGATGAGCGGGTAGCTTCTGGCGGTGCCGAGGAGGGCGCTGCGGAGGTGGGAAAAGCCGTTATCGTCGCCCCAGCGGGCATTGTGGGCGTAGTCTGAGGTTGGGGGGGCGATCTTATCGAGGGCGCGCTGAAGATCGGAGACGCAGCCGGGCTCATATTCGAGCGTCGTGATGCCGAGCGTGGAGCCGCGGCCCGAGACGTTCACGACGCCGTTTCGAATACCCGATTCCCGCACGATTTCGTGTACCTGGTCATCGACATTCACGACGTCGCAGTGTCCTTCGGTGGAGATGCTAAAGGGTCTTTGAAACGTAGCCATAGAGCTATCAGGGTCCCTTAAATGCAGAGGCGTCGTCAAATGAATCCGTTCACGCTACTCCAGGCTCTTTGTTCGATCAGCACCCTTCCCACGGGGGTGTCGGGGATTTCAGGGAAGGGCTCCGTGTCGCGCCACGCTCGCGGCTCGAGGTTCAAAGCGGAAAGACGGACGGGACATTACGGGAAGTTTCGTTGATTACCAGGGAAGAAAGACTAAAAAGTATAAAATCCGGGAATGAAAAGTTCATGACTTCGCTTTTTTTTATTGACGAGAGGCTGAAGGCGGGTTTATCCTTCAACAGATAGTCATCAGCAAGTCTTTATTGAACTGTGAGCTAGAACCAGACCCAACAGAGGTCCGGTCCGCTCTCACCGGGGCAGAGTGCAGGTCTGTGGCTCCCCCTCCACAACCTGAAAGAAAACAGAGAAAAGGAAGGTATTCCGTGAAGAAACTTGTGAGGTTACTCGCCGGAGCCGCGTTTTGTCTGCTCCCCATCCTTCTGCTCGGGCAATCAGATACGAGTCAGATTTCCGGATTCGTGAGCGATGCGTCGGGCGGTGTGATTCCGGGAGCCGAGCTTACGCTCTCCAATGAGGCCACGGGCCTCGAACGAAAGACGAGCACAAACGAATCGGGGTACTACGTCATTGCGAGTCTACCGCCTGGATTCTACACGCTCACGGTAGAGTCGGCGGGTTTCAAGCGCTTC
>CAYLSS010000659.1:0-3572 GCA_964385765.1 uncultured Solibacteraceae bacterium | reverse complement strand
CTCGGATCTCTGCGATCGAGGCCGAAAAACCGGCACGTAGGCGCCCTTGGGGAGCTCGATCAGCAACGGGTCGCCCTTCCCCTCGTCTTCGTAGTAGCTTTCCAACTTCGCGCGCAGACGCCGGGCCTGGACTCGAACGATCGGGTCGATTCGAGGGTCATACGATTCGCTCCGGCCGAAGACTTCGAGACCGAGGCAGTACTCCTTCAGCTCGTCTCCTTCTCCCATGAGCGTTCGCTCGACCACGAACCGCAACAGACTACTGAGTCGCCCAGCGCGGGAGAAGGCGTTGCTCGAAAGGATGCTCTCGAGCTCAGCCCGGACGGACTCCGCCGGAACGTCGTCTGAAGACTCCTGCGAAGGATGCGCCAGCATCTGGAAAGCATCTTAGCATACGCCTGACACCGTAAAACCACGGTTACAGTTACTTCCGCTACTGCGGAGAAGCGTTGCACTCTTGAGATGTTGGGTTACGTATGGACGGCGTCAAGATCGTCTCGCTAGTTCTCGGATGCCTTTTGGCCGTGGCTGCGCCTAGCGCAGCTCAAAGACCTATCGTCCGGATCGGCGTTGCGCTCGATGGCGCCTGGGAACGAAACGAAGATGTCTTGAAGACGTTCGAAAAGGAGACGACCGCGCTCCTCAGCAGGGAATCCGACGTCAGGTTCCCGCTCGACAAGCGCATCGAAGCGGACTGGACTGCGGCAGGGGTCGCGGCCGTCATGGATCGCCTGCTTCACGACCCGGACGTGGACTACATCCTTGCTCTGGGCGTCCTCACCTCGAGCGACGCCGCTCGCCGACCCCGGCTGGGCAAGCCGGTCATCGCACCGTTTGTACTCGACCCCGTCCTGCAAGGAATCCCATCAGAAGTTCGGCAACGCAGCGGCCGAGCCGGTACAGACGAGCGCGTCCACGTGAGCGGGATGGCGAACCTCAACTATGTGACCCTTGGGGTACGTGTTCTGGAGGACGTGTCGGCTTTCCGAGAGCTTGCGCCGTTCTCCAGGCTAACGATTCTCAACATGCAAGCGCTCGCGGAAGCTTCGCCGCAGCTGGCCGCCAACCTCCGGAGTCAGCTCGAACCTCTAGGTTTGGACATCACTGCCGTCCGTGTGGGCGGCTCAGTGGAAGATGCGCTTGCTCAGATTCCACATGATGCCGAAGCCGTCTACATCGCGCCACTCTTCCAACTCGATGACGCGGACTTTGACCTTCTCACTCAGGCCTTGATCAAGCGCCGGCTTCCTAGCTTTTCGCTATGGGGCCGACGCGAGGTTGCGAGAGGCGTGCTGGCGACACTGTCGGTCGATTTAGACCTCGACCGTCTCGCCCGCCGGGTTGCGCTGAACCTGCACCGAATCGTTCGGGGTGATCGCGCGGAAGACCTGCCGGTGGATTTCCGTCGAGACACGCGATTGACAATCAATATGGCGACGGCTCGAGAGATTGCGTTCTATCCAAGCTGGGCTCTGTTAACCGAAGCCGACCTACTCAACGAGACCAGAACGGAAGAGGGGCGGGCTCTGTCTTTGGCGCACGTCATCCGCGAGGCCAGCGAAGTCAATCTCGATCTGGCAGCGGCGAGCCGCGCGGTGGGCGCTGGTCTCCAGTCCGTGCGTCAAGCACGCGCGGGGCTTCTTCCGCAAGTTAGCGTTTCTGGTCTGGGCAGCCTCATTGACAGGGATCGCGCAGAGGCTAGTCTGGGCAGGCAGGGCCAGACCCAAGTCGCCGGCTCGCTTGGCGTGAGCCAGTTGATCTATTCGGAAAACGCTCGTGCGAACTACGACATCGAAAGACAGCTTCAGACCTCGAGAGAAGAAGACCGGGCCCAGCTGAGGCTCGACGTCATTCTGCAGGCGGCGGAGAGCTACTTGAACGTGCTGCGCGCGAAGACCGCTGAGGAGATTCAGAAAAACAACTTACAGCTGACGCGCAACAATTTGGACCTGGCCAGGGCGCGGCGAGATCTTGGCTACAGCGGGCCGGGAGAGGTTTTCCGATGGGAGAGCCAGGTCGCCGATAACCGGCGGGGAGTCATCGACGCGAACGCGCAACGGAACCTGTCAGAGATCGAGCTCAACCGCGTGCTGAACCGGTCTCTCGAGGAATCGTTCGTCACCCGGGAAGCTTCCCTAGCGGATCCGGAACTGCTAATCAGTTTCGATAAGCTCCGTCCGTACATCGACAATCCGCAGAGCTTTCGCGTGTTTCGGCGGTTCATGAGCCGCGAAGCACTGGACGGCTCCCCCGAGCTGCGACAACTAGATGCTTCGATTCGCGCTCAGGAGAGAGCCCTGCTCGCTGCCAGGCGCGCGTTCTATGTGCCGACGGTGGGGGTTTCAGTCGACCTGACCGGTTTCAAGAACGGAGGTCCTGGCAGCAGCCCGCCCGAGTTGCCTCGAGAACTAGCTCAAGGGGGCTTTCTGACACCGCCGAATGCTCTGAACTGGACAGTTGGCGCCAGCGCAACTCTGCCGCTGTTTCAAGGAGGAGCACTGCGGGCGCAGCGTAGCCGAGCAGCGATCCAACTCGACGAGTTGACAGTCCAGCGAGAGGCCACGCGGCAGCGTGTCGAGCAGCGCATCCGATCCGCGCTACATCAGGCCCAGGCATCCTTCGCTGGCATCCAGCTGGCCGGCGATGCTGCCGAGGCAGCTCGCAACAACCTGGGTCTGGTCACGGATTCCTATTCACAGGGAGTGGTCGACATAGTCCGCGTGCTGGACGCGCAGAGTCAAGCCCTTGTCGCAGACCTTGCCGCCGCCAATGCCGTCTATGACTTCCTGATCGACCTGATGAACGTGGAGCGGGCTGTCGGCAAGTTCGACTACTACCGATCTCCCGAGGACCAACGAGCGTTCCTCGAGAGATTGGCCGACTACTACCGAGAAGCTGGTTTCGACATACGCCCGTAGGAAAGGAGAGGCGGCATGACTGCCAAAGCACCCATCACACTGGCCGCCGCGCTCCTTTTCTGCGCGTGCGACAAGCCGGCCGAAGAGTCCTCACCGTTGCCCCTGCGGCCGGTGCTCTACGCGGAAGTCTACTCACAAGGTGGCGGGCGCACGCGGACATTCTCCGGGGCCGCGAAGGCTAGCACGGAATCCAGCATCAGCTTCAAGGTGGACGGTACGCTGCAGACTCTCGGGCTGAAGATCGGCGACTACGTCCGCATGGGTCAGCTGATTGGCGAGCTCGATCCTACTGACTACGAACTGAGAGTACAGGACGTGGAAGCGTCGCTGGCCCAGGCACAAGCACAAGCCGTCCGGGCGAAGGCGGACCTGGAACGTATTCGCGGCCTCTACGAAAGAAACAACGCGTCAGATGCTGACTTCGATTCCGCTCAGGCGGCGGCGGATTCGGCCGCCGCCAACATGGAATCGGTGAATAAGAAGCTTGAGGCCGCGCGTCTCCAAGTTCAATATTGCCGCCTCATAGCTCCCAGTTCCGGGCGAGCCGCCGAGATTCCGGTTGGTCTCAATGAGAACGTGCGCAGGGGTCAGACGATTGTGATGCTGACCGCCGGCGCTGTCCCGGACGTCGAAGTCTCTATCCCGGAGACTTTG
>CAYLSS010000658.1:0-3581 GCA_964385765.1 uncultured Solibacteraceae bacterium | reverse complement strand
TTATGAGGCCGGTAATGACATCGACGCTGGGCCTCTGCGTGGCAAGCACCAGGTGCAAGCCGACTGCGCGCGCCATCTGCGAAAGCCGCGCTACCGAGGCCTCGACGTTGGCGCGCTCCACCATCATGAGGTCGGCCAACTCATCAATGATGATCAAGATGAAAGGCAGTGGCTCGAGCTGTTCGAGGCCGGCATCCTCAGCTTCGGGAAACAGCGACCGCGGCTGCTCCAGCATCTTGCGGACCTTGCGGTTATACTGCGCCAGGTTGCGGACCTGAAGAGCCGCGAGCAGCTTGTAGCGCCGCTCCATCTCGAGAACCGCGTTACGCAGGGCGTTGGTCGCCTGGCGCGGGTCTGTGATAACCGGCGTGAGCAGGTGCGGGACATCGTCATAGATGCCTAGTTCGACGCGCTTGGGATCCACCAGGATCATCCGCACTTCCTCCGGTGTCGCGCAGTAGAGCGTGGACATCAGCAACGAGTTGAGCATGACGCTCTTGCCCGACCCTGTGGACCCGGCGATCAGGAGATGCGGCATGGACTCGAGCGCGGCAACCTTGATCCGGCCGTTGATGTCCTTGCCGAGCGGGATCGGCAGCCTGGCCTTCGAAGCGCGAAACTCGTCGGATTCAAGCACCTGCCGTAACACGATCGTTTCACGCTTGGAGTTCGGGACCTCGATGCCGACCGTCGGCTTGCCGGGAATGCGCTCGATCAGAATCGACTCGGCTTCGAGACCCAGGCACAGGTCATCAGAGAGCGAGGTGATGCGGCTGTACTTGATGCCGGCTTCGGGTTTGAATTCGAAGGTGGTTACAACCGGGCCATGGTTGATCTGAGTGACCGCGCCGCGGACGTTGAATTCCTCGAACTTGTCCTTGATGCTGGCGGCGATGGCCTTAAGTTCCTGTTCATCGTACGGGTTGCGAGCTGCTGCTTCGTTGAGCAGTTCCGTGTCTGGAAGCCGGAATTCGGCCTGTTCGAAGTCCGGCGGACGAGTGCTCGGGTTCGCTAGGCTTGGCGGTTCGTGCGCTGCCAAGCCGGCTCCAGCCACGGCCTCGAGGTCCGGTCCGTCCGGAGGCAAATCTTCAATGGTCCGGATGGGAATCATCGGCTCGTCCTCGAGTGGGGGAGTATCGAATTCGTCCGCGTCCGCATAGCCGGCGTTGGCCAGGTTGCGGGCCATCCGTTCGGCGCGTTCAGCGGCCCGGCGCCGAAGATCCTCGTCGTCTTCTTCTAAGCCCTGCACCTCTTCCCGCGGGACCGATCCCCTCCGGCGGTTCGCGCGCAGATGTCGCCAGAAATCGCGGATGCCGGCCGCAATCTCCGAACCGATCCGGACATGGACCGGAACCCGGAAAAAAGAGAAGCTCGAAACAAGGTAGATGCTGACGATCAGGCCGAGCCAGACTATCAATACGGTGCCCGTCAGGTTGAGCGCGGAGAGCAGGTAGCCGGAGAGGGACATCCCTGCGATTCCTCCAGGTAGAATCAAGTCCCCATAGATGTTCAGGTCCGGGATGAGGGCTAACGCGGCGCTCGAGCTCAGCAGCAGCAGGATGAACCCGATGAGTCTGGCAAGCTGGTTGGGCATCTCGCGGGAGCGAATCCAGATCCAGCCTAGTGCCAGGATACAAAGTGGCAGAAGAAAGGAGGACAATCCGAATGCCTGAAGCAGCAGGTCCGCAAGATGGGAACCAATGGACCCGGTGAGGTTCCCGGAAGACACGATACCTGTTGCCGTATTCCAGGACGGATCAGTCGGATGATAAGAGATCAGGCTCAACGTCAAAAAGATCGAGGTGAATAGAAACACCACCCCGACGGCTTCATTGAGCCTGGCGCTTGGTGTAGGATTTAACACTCTCATTCCGCCGTTTGACGGAGGAGAGCCAGAGCTAACACTATTATGCCAAAGACGACCCGGTAAGCAACGAAAAAGCGAAGAGTGTGCTTGCGTAGGAACCGCAGGAAGAGCTTGATCACGATGCAGCCGGTGATGGCGCTCACGATGATGCCGACAGTGAACGGCATGATCATGTCTGGAGGCACACCGCCTTGCTCCATCAAGTCGAAGAAAGCTTTCGCTGTGGCGCCGGCAATGGCTGGGGTCGAGAGCAGGAATGAGAAACGCGCGGCCGATTCACGGTCAAGGCCACGGAACAGACCAGCTACAATGGTGATGCCGCTGCGGGAGGTACCGGGGACAATCGCCAGGGCCTGAGCGACGCCGATCGCCATGGCATCGCCGAACTTCACGGTCCCTATGTGCTTGGCCTGGTTACCGATCCAGTCCGCCCAGCCCATCAAGAGTCCAATAGCGATCAACATAAAACCGATGAGGTAGGGCGTTCGAAATACAGTTTCGACGTAGTCTTTGAGAAGAACTCCCGCCAGCCCGACGGGGACGGTAGCGGCCACCAGCAGCCACAGAAGCCAGCGATTCACTTTTAGGCGCTGGTCGGAGCCGTAGTCGAGACCGAATCCCTGGGCCACGATCTGGAGCCAGTCGCGGAAGAAGTAGATCAATACCGCGGCAAGAGTGCCGAAATGGAGGGCGATGTCGAAAGTCAACCCCTGGTCCTCCCACCCGAGCAGCCACGGCGCGAGCGCTAGGTGGGCAGAGCTGCTGATTGGTAAGAATTCGGTGAATCCCTGGACCACGGCGAGAATAGTGACCTGCAATAGCGACATAATGACGGAAGAGCCATCGTAGCGCACAGCAATTATGCGGAACACCAAGATCGTAGCCACGCTCGGACCGGCCACCGACTCCGAAGAGGTCATCCGTAAGCTGATGGAGGCCGGGGTGGACGTTTTCCGCCTCAACGCCTCACACGGGACCCATGAGGAGCACGGACGACGGATACAGAGAGCCCGGACTCTCGAGAAAGAACTGGGAAAGCCGATGGGCATTTTGCTTGACCTGCAAGGCCCGAAGATCCGCCTCGGCGAGTTCGAAGATGGAGGCTGCTATCTCGAGGCCGGCGATACCTTTGAGCTCACCACCCTGGATGTGTTGGGCAACCGGGAACACGCGACCGTCGGCTACTCCCGATTCGCCGAAGAAATCGGCCCTCAAGATCGGGTACTGCTCAACGACGGCAGCGTGGAACTGCACGTGCTCGACACCAACGGTGTTGCGGCGCGCTGCCGCGTGGTGACCGGCGGCTGGATCGGCGATCGTAAGGGCGTCAACCTGCCCGGAGTCCAGCTCAGCACGCCTTCGATGACCCGGAAGGACATGTCGGACTTGACCTTCGGGCTGGCATCGGGCGTCGACATGGTCGCTCTGTCGTTCGTGCGAAAACGGGACGACGTCCTTCGGGTCCGGCTGTTCATGGAACAGCAGGACGCCAACCTGCCGATCATTGCGAAGATCGAGAAGCCGGAGGGTTGGGAGAATTTCGATCAGATTCTCGACGAATCGGATGGGGTCATGGTGGCCCGCGGCGACTTGGGCGTCGAGATGGCTCTTGAAAAAGTCCCCAGCATTCAAAAGTCGATCATTGACCGGTCCCGGGCAAGAGGCAAGTTCGTCATCACGGCGACGCAGATGCTGGAATCCATGGTCAACAGCG
>CAYLSS010000657.1:0-3587 GCA_964385765.1 uncultured Solibacteraceae bacterium | reverse complement strand
CTATCTGCACGCGAGAATGCCGACGTTCAATTTTTCGCCGAACGAAGTCCGGATTCTGGTGCGGTTCTTTGAGGCGATGTCAGGACAGTCGAGCCCTTACATCAGTCAGCCGCCTGAACCCCTCGATGGCCGGGAACGTCAACTGGCCCGGGAGCTGTTCTCGTCGCGGGCCGCTCCATGTCTGAAGTGCCATTTGGTCGGGGTGCCAAGTCGTGACCGGTTTGCGACAGCGCCAAATTTCCTCATAGCGAAGGAGCGTCTCAAGCCGAATTGGACCGGGCGGTGGATGATTGACCCACAAGCCATCAGTCCCGGTACGGCGATGCCGTCCGGCTTGTTCCGACGTGGACAAGATCGCTGGGTGTTTGCAGGGCCGACCCCGGAGATATTTGGAGACTATGACGGCGACCACGTGCAACTGCTCGTGCGCTACATGTTCGAACTTACCGCCGACGAACAACGCCGGCTGATTCAGAGACTCCCCACGACGGCTCAGGCCACGGCGCGGCTACCTGGTTCGCGCGGGTCCGAGGCAGCGTTGCAAGCCGCCAGTAACTGAAGGAGGAATATGAGCTTCCAATTGGTTCTAGAACGAACTGGAGGGAGAGGCCGAACCGCCTTTCTCGCATGCATTTGCCTGCTGGCGTTGATGCCGGGCTGCGGGTCTTCGGATCAGCCGACCGAAGTAACCGAGGCTCCGGCTGCTGATGAGGCCGAAGTATGGCAGCCCAGCGGCAATGAGGGAACGGTCACTGGCAAGATAGGTTTCGAGGGCACCGCACCCAAGTTCCGGCCCATTTCCATGGATGCCGATCCAGTCTGTGCCACGAAGCACTCGGGACCGGTCTATCCGGATGCTGTGGTGGTGAACGATAACGGCACGCTCCGCAATGTCTTTGTATATGTGAAGGGAGGACTCGAAGGGAAGCGCTTCCGAGTACCCGACAGCGCGGTGCAGCTTGACCAGAATGGTTGCATCTACCAGCCGCATGTTTTCGGAATTCAAGCGGGTCAGAATCTCGCGGTCCTTACGAGCGATGACACCACCCATAACATTCATCCCATTCCAAAGACAAATCGTGAATGGAACGTGTCCCAGCCGCCCGGCGCGGACCCCATCATAAAGTCGTTCAGCCGGCCGGAGGTGAGCATTCCGGTGAAGTGCAATCAGCACCCATGGATGAGAGCGTATATCCACGTTATGAGCCACCCGTTCTTTTCTGTGTCCGGTGCTGACGGTACATTCTCGCTTGATGGAATTCCTCCCGGAGACTACGAGTTGGAGGCGATTCACGAGCAGTACGGGGCGCAGACGATGCAGGTTACGGTCGCGGCCAGCGGATCGGCGACGGCTGATTTCTCCTTCAGTGCCACCCAAGCCTATCGGGCCAGCTCGCTGGAGATGATGCCGGCGCTGGTTTTGTCCTGTTGTGGCGCTGAACGCTAAGGGGCCTCTCATCGACGGCGGAGAACTGCAACAGAAGAAGGGATGGTAGATGAAACCGAGCGTAGCTGAAGGGTGTTTGGGTACGAGATCGCTTGACGTCGAGCGAGAGTGCGAATTGCCGGTCATGGAAAAGCTGGCGGCGTATATCGAGCTGACGAAGCCTCGTCTATCATTCTTGATCCTCCTTGTTGTCGGCGCTGGGTTCTGGCTGGGCTCGGGAGAATTGATCGACATCCGACGACTGATGGATACGATGGCGCTTGTCTCCTTATTGGCCGGCGGCATGTTCGCACTAAACCAGTATCTGGAGCGAGACCTCGATCGTCTCATGCGCCGAACAGCAACCAGGCCCCTTCCTGCTGGCCGCCTGGCCGGGCCGGAGGCATTGTGGTTTGGCGTGGCTCTATGCGGACTCTCGGTAGTCGGTTTGGCGGTCTGCGTCAACGTCGCCTCCGCGTTGATAGCCGTTCTTACACTTTGCGGCTATCTATTTCTCTACACGCCGCTGAAAACCAGGTCGCCGCATAGCACTCTTGTAGGTGCCTTCCCGGGGGCTACTCCGCCGCTCCTTGGATGGACGGCCGCCCGCGGCGAACTGACTGTAGAGGCGTGGGTACTGTTCGCGATTCTATTTCTGTGGCAGTTCCCCCATTTTCATTCGATCGGATGGCTCTATAGTGACGATTACGCAAAGGCGAACGTCCGCCTGTGGTCCGTGATCGAGCCGAATGGCAGCACGGTCTCGAAACAGGTGGTGGGCTTCACATCGCTGTTGCTGCCGGTGAGCCTATTGCCTTGGGTGTTCGGGGTATCGGGTGGCGTCTACCTTGTCGGCGCCGCCGTCTTAGGCGCTGCTTTTCTAGCCCTGGGTATCCGTGCGTCGGTTTGGAGGTCGAAGTGGCAGGCCCGCCGCCTGCTTCTCGCATCGGTTCTCTATTTGCCGGTGCTTTTTGTGCTGATGGTTTTAGATAAGTGAAGGGTCTGAGGCGCGCGTAACGAGACGAACGTCCCGAAGTGGGCGCTTGTCTGGAGGATGAGCGAATGGCTCTGGTGTTAGCCCTGTTCTTCTGGCTTTTGGCCATCGTCACGGTCGGGATCTTCCTCGGTCGTATATGGTGGTTGCCTGAACTAATTTCAACCCATGGCGCGGAAATAGACCAGCAGCTTGCGCTGACGCTGGCGGTAGCCGGGATAACCTTCTTTCTCTCGCAAATCGGACTCGGTTACTTTATCTGGCGTTACCGCGCTCGACGGGACTCCGGCCCAGCCTCTTACTGGCACGAAAATGTAAAGCTAGAGGCAGGTTGGACGATCATCACCGCCATCGTCTTTATTGGCCTGGGAGTGCGCGGGAACATGATCTGGGCCGAGTACTTCCGCCAGGAAGTGCCTGCCGATGCATTGACTGTCGAGGTCGTCGCCCAACAGTTCGCCTGGAATATCCGTTACGCCGGGCCCGATGGGCAATTCGGCAGGACCGATCCAGCTCAGATTGATGATGCTCTCGCGAACTTCATCGGGCTCGATCCCACAGATCCGGCCGGCCAGGACGACATTATGACTCAAAACATCCTGGCAGTTCCCGTGAACCGCCCGGTGCACCTGACGATGAAGAGCAAGGATGTCACGCACAGTTTGTTTGTACCCCAGCTTAGAGTCAAGCAGGATATCGTACCGGGGATGTCAATGTCACTACAGTTCACGGCGACGAAGACCGGCGAGTATGAGATCGCCTGCACAGAACTTTGCGGCATGCAGCACTACATGATGAGGGGCAGGCTCCTGGTGATGGAACCAGGGGAGTATAACACCTGGTTGCAGGAGCGATCGGTTTACTAGGAGACGTTTGATGACCGTACACGCGCATGTGATCGAAGAGCCCAAGGGATTCATTCGGAAGTATATCTTCAGCATCGACCACAAGGTGATCGGGATTCAGTATCTTCTGCTGGCGATGGCTGCCGTAGTGATCGGGATGCTGTTATCGGTGCTGATGAGACTTCGGCTCGCGTGGCCCACGAAGCACTGGCCCATGCTCCAGGATATATTCCCGGACGGCTTTGCCGGGGGTCCGATGACTCCGGAGTTCTATCTCGCCATGCTCACCGGACGCGAGGACAGCGAGATCGCCGCGCTGGCC
>CAYLSS010000656.1:2455-3594 GCA_964385765.1 uncultured Solibacteraceae bacterium | reverse complement strand
GGCGAGGGTCGCCTCGCCGAGCATGTCGCCGACTACGTCGCTGTCTATACCGACGGTACCCGGGCGTCGGCGAAGATCCTCCGGCGCCACCACATCGGTATGTTCCGCCCGCGTTGGGGCGAGAACTGCATGCAGGCTGTCGCCCACCATAAGCCGTACCCGCTGCGCCCGACCCACGAGCAGCCGTCGATACTCGTCGACGCCGACGTTGGCTGGGGTACGGCCGAAACGCGCGCCCGCACCGGTGATCGCCATGCCTGGACCAACTGGTTGTGGGCCTGGCAAAACCCCCATCCCGACAAGGAGATCGAAGAACTGCGCTTCGAAGGCAAGACCGGCGCCCTCGTGATCTCAGCGCTATCGGCGGGTGACGCGACGTCCCATCCGCTTCGCTGGAACACTCGCCAAAAAGCCCTCCTGCACCTGCCCGAAGGGCGGGAGTTCGACTACAAAATGAACGGCGACGGCCTGTGGCCAGGAATCCAGCTCGACATGGGCCAGGTGATTGCCGCTCAACCGCGCACGATCTATCCGGCCGAAAGCTGGGACAAAGGACACCACAACGAAGTGCCCGAGATCTCGAAAGACCAGGTGCTGATCGACTATGCCGCCCACCCCGACGCGCGCTTCCACCTCGCCGGCGGAAAAACGATCGCGGTGGCCGATATCGCCGCCCCTGATGCATCCCCCCTCACCCCGGTGAAACCGGCGAAGCAGCGGGTGCATATTCGGGTCACCGACAAGTCGACCCGCCGGCCCATTGCCGTCAAGCTGCACATCCACGGCGAGAGCGGCGAATATCTGGCGCCCGTTGATCGGCACCGGCAGCCGAACAGCGCCTGGTTCGAGGATTACTCCCCGGAGTTCCAACACCAGGCCCGGCACCGCTGCGTCTACATACCAGGCGATACCACCGTCGAGCTCCCGCACGGAACCGTCTACCTCGAAATCAGCAAGGGCTTCGAAATAGAACCTGTCCGGATGACCATGGAGATCGACCGCACCACCGACAGGATCGACATCGCCCTCGCGAAAGTGCTCGCCTGGCGCGAGCACGGCTGGGTGACCGCCGACACCCACGTCCACTTCCTCTCCCCCGCCACCGCTCACCTCGAAGGCGCCGCCGAGGGCGTGAACGT
>CAYLSS010000656.1:0-2445 GCA_964385765.1 uncultured Solibacteraceae bacterium | reverse complement strand
GTGGAGCGAGTTGATGACCAACGTCGGCGACTTCGACGGCCGGACCACCTTTGGCTCGAAGGAAGCCGGCGGCGACGGCGAATGGCTGGTCCGCGTCGGCACCGAGAATCGCCAGCACGTGATGGGACACATCTCCCTGCTCGGCTATAACGGCAACATCATCGCGCCAATGTGCGCCGGCGGGCCGGACGAAGCGGCTCTCGGCGATCCGGTGGACGTGCTGCTGATGGAGTGGGCCGAGCAGTGCCGATCGCAGGGAGGCATCGTCGTGCTGCCCCACTTCCCGAACCCGCGGGCGGAAAATGCCGCCGCGCTCATCGAGGGCCTGATCGACGGCATCGAGTTCACCTCCTGGGGCAATCACTACGCGGGCATCGATCCGTACACCCTGTCGGACTGGTACCGCTATCTCAACTGCGGCTACTTCATCGCGGCCGTCGGCGGCACCGACAAGATGTCCGCCACCACGGCGGTGGGTACCGTGCGAACCTACACGCGTATCCCCCAGGACCGCGGCTTCAGCTACGAATCATGGAAGATGGCTGTTCGCGATGGCCACACCTTCGTCACCTATGGCCCACTGATGCGGTTCGAGGTCGAAGGCAAACCGCCCGGCAGCCGGATCCAGTTGCCCGCCGGCGGCGGCACCGTCAACGTGAGCTGGGAGCTCGCCAGCGTCACCATGCCTATGACCCGGGCCGATCTCATGGTCAACGGCGAGGTGCGGGAAAGCGTCACTTTAAACCCCGACCAGGACGCTGGCAGTTGGTCCGTCAAGCTCGACCGCAGCTCGTGGGTCGCTCTACTCGTCCGCGGGCAGCACGCTGGCAAGCCCGAGATGATCGCGGCGCACTCCTCGCCCGTCATGCTCCCGGTCGAATCATCGGAGTTCTTCGCCCCGGCCGACGCGCTAACCATCCTCGACCAGATCGAAGGCGCTCTCGCCTACCTCGACACAGTGGGGACCCGGGCCGAGGACGAAGTCTACAAACGCATACGACTCAAGCTCACCGGCGCGTACCGCCGGCTCCACAACCGTCTCCACGAAGCCGGCTACCATCACGAGCACACCCCCGTTACAGCTCACGATGCCTGACGGAACAGGGCGGACCCTCCAGGTATCATGGTCGCATAGGGGATCAATATGCCAGACAAAGAGCAACACACCGGTTCCGCATCCATGAACCGCCGGCAGTTCGTCGGCGCCGGGACCGCTGCCGCTGGCCTGCTCCTGGTCAAGCCGCAAACCGCGTTCGGATCCCAGGCGAACTCCGCCGTGCGCATCGGTCTGCTTGGCTGCGGAGGCCGTGGGACAGGGGTAGCGGCGTCATTCATGTCCCGCACCGGAGCCCATGTCACCGCTCTCGGAGACCTTTATCAGAGCCAGCTCGACCGGGCCAGAGACCGTCTCGGCAAGGTCGCCAAAGAGTTCGGCCGTCCCACCGTCGACCGCTCGCAGATGTTCTCCGGGCCCGACGCAGCCCGCCAGCTATGCAACTCCGGCGCCATTGACGCCGTGCAGATCGCCACGCCGGTCTACTTCCATCCCGAGCATTTCGAGACCGCCGTCCACTCCGGCAAGCACGTGTATCTCGAAAAGCCCGTCGCCGTCGACATGGACGGCGTTCATCGCGTGCTCTACGCCGGCCAACGGGCGAAAGGCCGGCAGAGTGTGACCATCGGCCTACAACTGCGGCACGCAACCCCCTATGTCGAAATGGTCAAGCGCATCCGCGGCGGCGCCATCGGCGACATCGTGTGCGGCCTGGTTCACTACTACGCCGGCGCGCTCGAACGCCCCTCGTTCCCCGATGCCACACCGCTCCAGCGCCGCCTCCGCAACTGGCATTGGGACCGCGTCCTCTCCGGCGACATCGTGGTTGAGCAGAACGTCCACGTCATCGACATGACCAACTGGATACTCGAGAGCCATCCCCTCCAGGTGGCCGGTTCCAGCGGACGGCGCGGTCGGAATGACTCCGGCGACTGCAGCAGCCACTACGACTGCGTCTTCACTTATCCGAGCGGCGTCCACATCAGCTTCGCCTCCACCCAGTTCATCAAAGGCTCCTGGGACGTCGCCATGAAGTACTTCGGCACACGCGGCAACGCCGAGGCGCACTACGACGCCCCCGTCATGATTACCGGCGAGGAGCCTTGGGAGTTCCCCGGACTTGGCCCCCCCGGCCAGGTCACCGATACCGCCACGGCCCAGACCGGAGCCTTCAGCGGCGCGCTCGATGATGCCGACGAGCAGAAGCAAAAGGCCTTCATCAACAGCATCGCCAGCGGCAACTTCCTGAACGAAGTCGAGCCGGGAGCCGAGTCCACCATCTGTGCCATCATGGCTCGCAAGGCGGCTGACTCGAATGATGTCATCAAGTGGGATGAGGTTCGCTGGTCCTGGGAGAAGTGGATTTCCGGCATCGGTTTGGAGGAGGTCAT
>CAYLSS010000655.1:0-3596 GCA_964385765.1 uncultured Solibacteraceae bacterium | reverse complement strand
GGTATCTCCGAGAATCAACATCGATTCCGCTCGATGGTCGCGCACATGGATCACAAGATCGGCGAGATCCTCGCCAGGCTCGACGAACTCGAGATCCGCGACAACACCTTCATCGTCTTTACCTCCGACAACGGCGGCGCCTGGGAAGCCGACATCGGACCCTACAAAGGCGGCAAGACCGACCTTCACGAAGGCGGCATCCGCGTGCCGGCCATCGCTTCCTGGCCGAGGCGCATTCCCGCCGGCTCGGTCACCGATGCCTTCGGCCATCACACGGACCTTCTGCCGACATTCTGCGAGGCCGCCGGCGTCGCGCTGCCGGCCGATCCTGCCCTCGACGGCCACAGCCTGCTGCCGCACCTGACAGGCGACAGTCCGCCGCCCGAACGGGGCACGGTCTTCTGGCAGATGGACCTTTACCGCAATCTGCAGCGCCACTACCCGAAACCGGAGCCCTATTCGACACAGATCGCGCGGAAGGGTCGCTGGAAGATGCTGGCTGTTGACGGCGATCCAGTCGAGCTCTTCGACCTCGAGGCCGATCCAATCGAGCGGAAGAATATGCTCGACCAGCATCCGGAGATCGTCGCTCAACTCGAAGCGGAACTCGACGCTTTCCTCGCCGCCCCGCGTGACCGGTCGGGCTTCGCAGTCGAGGAGGCAAAGCCCGAATGAAGGTCCTGCTCGCGCTCCTTGCCGGAGCGGCGGTGGTCCTGCTACTTGCCCAGGAGTCCGGTACCTATCAGGGCATCGAAGAGAAACTCCCGCAGGCGGTGGCTCCCCAGCCCGTCCCCTTCAGCCACAGGCAGCACATGGAAGCCGGATCGGAATGCAAGGATTGCCATCCGAAAGCCTACACCTCAGACTTCGCCGATCTCCCCCAGGCCGGACAGTGCATGCTTTGCCACCGGGCCATCGCAACCGAAAATCCGCACATCGAGAAACTCGCGCGCGCTGCCGAGGAAAACACCCGCATCCGGTGGGTCCGAATCTATCGCGTCCCGGACTTCGTCTTCTTCAGCCATGTCAACCACGTGAAGGCCGGAGAGAAATGCGAAACCTGCCACGGCCCCGTTTCCCGGCGCGACGTTCTCGCCAAGGAAGTCTCGACCTCGATGATCACCTGCATGAACTGCCACGCCGAGCGCGAAGTCTCCAACGAGTGCCACTTCTGTCACCAGCTCGGTTTCTAACTAACGAACTAACTAACTGACCATTACAGAAATCGCAGAAGCTTGTCCCGGATTTCGAGCGAGGTCGTATCGTCGGGCGCCACCACGAGTATCGTATCGTCGCCGGCAATCGTGCCGACAATCTCCGGCCAAGCGGCGCTGTCGAGCGCCACGGCCAAAGAGTTGGCATTGCCCGGTGAAGTTTTCAGGATCACCAGGTTCTGCGCCACCCGGATGTCGCGCAGGAACTCGCTTGCCAGGATTCCGAGATCCGGACCCTTTTCATCCGGAGACACCTTCTGGTAGCCGGTCGCGGTCTTGACCAGGCCGAGGTCGCGCAGATCGCGTGAGAGCGTTACCTGGGTCGCCTTGATGCCGATCCGCGCCAACTCCCGCGCCAGTTGTTCCTGGGTCGTGATGTGCTTTTCATCGATCAGCTTGAGAATCTGGCCTTGGCGATAGCTCTTGTTCATGGTCCTCCTCTGCCGCGATTGCCCCGGTCAGGACGCCCGCATCTTCTCCACCCGGAGGCTCGCTTCCCTCAGCGCATCGCTAACCGCCGCGGGTCCGGAACCTCCCGGAATCTCACGCGTCGCCATTCCTTCCAGCGGCTGAAGCAATCGCGCAATCTCCGGCGTGAACTCGGGAGCAAACGCCGCCAACTCCTCGGCGGCCCAATCGGCCGGGCGGCGCTTCCGGCCGAGGCTCTCCAATACGAGCCGCCCCACCAGTTCGTGCGCCCGGTGAAACGGCGTCCCCGCCCGAGCAAGCGCTTCGGCCAGATCGGTAGCCACCAGCCATCCATCGGCCGCCGCTTTCGCCGGGACCTCGGGCTTCAGTTCGGTTGATTCAACCACTGTTCGCATCATGAGGAGCGCCCCGTTTACCTGATCGGCGGCATCGAACAGCGGAACCTTGTCCTCCTGGAGATCCCGATTGTAGGCCATCGGAAGGCCCTTCAGGGTGACAAACAGCGAGTTCATGCCGCCCCACACGCGGCCGGTCTTTCCTCGAATCAGCTCGAGCGCATCGGGATTCTTCTTCTGCGGCATCAGACTCGAGCCGCTGGTCACGTTGTCGGCGAGCTCCAGCCACCCGAACTCCTCGCTCGAATACAGGATCCAGTCCTCGGCCAGCCGGCTGAGGTGAAGCATCACCGTTGAAGCCGCGTACAGGTAGTCGAGCACGAAATCGCGGTCTCCCGACACATCCATGCTGTTCGCCGAGACCCCCTTGAATCCCAGCTCTTCGGCCATCGCTTCCCGATCGAACGGGAAAGCGCTCCCCGCGATGGCGCCCGAGCCGAGCGGGAGCACGTTGACCCGCCGCCGGGCCTCCGACAGCCGCTCATGGTCGCGGGCGAACATCTCGAAGTACGCCAGCAGATAGTGCGCCCATAGAACAGGCTGCGCCGGCCGCAGATGGGTATAGCCCGGTACCACGGCCTCCCGATATCTTTCGGCATGAGTTACCAGCGACGCCATCATCTCGGCGACCAGCGACAAGCCGTGGTCGATGGTCTCGCGCAGCCACAGCCGGACATCCAGTGAGACCTGCTCGTTGCGGCTGCGGCCGGTGTGGATCTTCGCCGCCAGGGCGCCGGTCTTCTCCTCAAGCCTGCGGATCACGAAGGAGTGGACATCCTCCTCCGTCGCCCCTTCGAAATACTCCGGATCCTGCGATTCATGCAGGATCTCGTCGAAGGCCGCCACTACCTGCGCGCATTCTTCCTCGGAGTAGATGCCCGCCCGCCGCAGCGCCCGGGCGAACGTCTGCGATCCAATCACATCCGCCTCGAGCAGCCTACGGTCGAAAGACAACGACTCGCTGAAGCGCTCGAAGACCTCGGAGGGTCCGCTGGCGAATCTTCCGCCCCAAAGCTTCATCGGCCGGCCGGCTCCCCGGACAAATACCGAACTCGCGGACTCCGGATACTCACCCACCACCGCCTCCCGGACAATCGGCTAATTCCCACCGCCCACCTCCTCCTTTTTCAACGCCGCGATTTTGATGGGAAGGCCGACGAGATTGATGAAGCCGCGCGCGTCCCTCTGGTCATAGTCTTCACCCATCGTGAAGCTGCCGATCGAAAGCGAATAAAGCGAATGCGGTGAGGTCCGGGACAACGGCTCGATTCCACCCTTGTACATCTGGAGCTTCACCTCTCCGGTCGTCTTCGCGCTCGTCACCGTGAAGAAGCCGTCCAGCGCATGACGGAGAGGCGTGAACCAAAGGCCGTTATAGACCATCTCCGCATAGTCGACGGCCAGCTTCTGCTTGTAGTGAAGCGTGGCGCGATCCAGCGTCAGCGACTCCAACTCCCGGTGCGCCGCCAGGATCAGGCTCCCCCCAGGCGTCTCATAGCAGCCGCGGCTCTTCATCCCTACAAAGCGGTTCTCCACCAGGTCTGTCCGGCCGACCCCG
>CAYLSS010000654.1:0-3612 GCA_964385765.1 uncultured Solibacteraceae bacterium | reverse complement strand
CAATCCCGAGCAGATCCCTGAACGGAACCAGCCAGAACCAGCGTATCGTAACGGAATCCCTGAGGACACCCGCGCCGACTGCCAGCGAGGAAGCCATTCGGGCGATAAGGACCACCGCGCCGACCGCGGGCCAGCCTCCGGCCGCGGCCAGGAGACCCCAGAGCACCGCGTGGGTGATGGTGATACCGAAATAGGCCGGCCCTTTCGAGACGCGAATCGTGCGGTGCCATCGCAACTGGTGCCGCCAGACTTCTTTCCATGTCACTCCCGAGGCCGCTGTCTCGACAACCATTCCGGACAGGTGCACTCTGAAGCCCAATCCGGTGATCCGTTGGGCCAGTTGGAAATCGTCGGCCAGATAGCCGGCGATGGCGGCAAACCCGCCGATTTGAGCGAGCTGTTCAGCACGAAATACGAGGGTCGATCCGAGAGCGAAATCCCGAACTCCAGCCAGCGGAGCGACCAGCACGCTTGCCGCGAAGTCTGTGGCGATACCAAGCGCCTCCAGCCGCGCCGGCCAGCCGCGCGCCCGGGCGCGGTACAGGCAGGTGACCAGGCCGACCTGCCGATCTTCGAGCGGCGCGACCACAGTCTTCAGATAGTCCGGTGGAACGATGATGTCACTATCATTGACCACCAGGACAGGAAAGCGGGCCTCCGCAGCCAGCGTCTCCAGTGCACCGACCTTGCGATTCGCGGCCGTGGTTGTGCAGTGGATCAAACGAATCGGTGTCTCAGGAAACTCCGCTGCCAGGCGTTCGATCTCCGCGATGGCGGGATCAGCGGAATCGGTGACACCAAAGAGAATCTCGAACGCCTGATACTCCTGGACCGCGTGAGAGCGGATCGCCTGATAGAAATCGGGATCCAGACCGCGAACCGCCTTCAGGATCGATACTCCGGAGCGGCTTCGGCGGGCTACCGGCTGCGGGTTGGAAGCGGACAAGCGACGCAAGGCCGCGAGAAGCGCGACAAGCTGGTAGGTCAAGGCCGCCAGGGCTGCTGCCAGCAACAGATAACTCACCGTTTGGGTCCCTTCACAACGACAGCATGGCAACGCCGCCCGCCACCAGGCCCGCGCCCGCCCATCGCTTCCAGTTCAGCTTCTCTTTGAGGAGGAGCCTGGCGAGGACGGTTTCCACTACGTAGCTGGCCGCCGTAGCCGGGACGGCGAAGCTGAGGTCGGCGACTCGCAGCAACAACAGAAACGCGAAAAAAGACAGGGCCATGAAGAGGATCGACAGGATCAGGTAGCCGCGACGAAAGACGCGCGCCATGATCCGGCTCCAACGCGCCGGCCGGAACTCATCGATCTCTCCGTGGGCCTTCATCTCCCGGCTCTGAAGCAGATCACTCACCACGGTACATCCGACCACAATCCCGACGAGCAGCCAATCCGTCATGAGTCGTGACGCTCCGTTCCCGGCTGGGTCGTGCCGACAAGCACCGTCCCAGCGACGATGAGCAGTATGCCCGTCCACCGCTGCCAGGTCACGAGTTCGTGCAAGAAGTATTTGCCGAGCAGCGCGATCAGCACGTAGCCGATTGCCGTCACCGGGAGTACGAAAGTAAGGTCGGCCCAGCTCAGCAGCGTCAGCCGGGTCAGCAGCCAGAGAATCAGGAGGCCGATTCCCAGCAACACCCAGGGGGTGAAGACCGTAACGATCATCCCCCCGGGGCCCGATTGCTCATCCGCATTTTTCATGCCCCAACTGAGCGACAGGTTGCCGAAGACGTTGCTCAGCACAACCACGACGGTCAACAGCCAGGTCTTCAAACCGAATCTTCGGCCGCTCATGAACCGGCTTTTTCTCCGGGAAGCGAAGGGTTGGACTTTTGTTCCTTGACGAACTTCATCCGTTTCGCACGCAGCCGGAGATACTCACGGGCTTCCTTGAACAGGCGCTTGCGTTCACCGGCGTTGAAGATGGCTCCCCGGACAATCCGCCACGCAGCTTTGGGCCGGAAGTAATACTCGTCGTAGAAACGATCCACGGCGTCCATGAGCTGTGCCCGGTCGAGGCCCGGGTGGACGATGTTCGGGAGTTGATGGCCTCCCTCGTCGGTCATCGAATCGAGCGTGATGAGCCCGTTTTGTTTCACGTAGTTGAAGAATTCAGTACCGGGATAAGGATGGGCGACCGAGACCTGGATGGTTTCAGTGTCCAGTTCCTTGGCAAAGCCGACGGTTCGCCGGATCGACTCCTGTGTTTCGCCCGGAAGTCCGATGATGAAATCCCCGTGGATCTTGAGCCCGAGTTTGTGGCAGTTCTTCGTGAATCGCCTGGCCATGTCGACCGTGGCGCCCTTCTTGATGTTCTTGAGGATCCGCGGATCGCCGGACTCGTAGCCGACGATCATGAGCCGGCAACCGGCTTCTTTCATCGCCTTGAGCGTCTCGAAGTCTGTTGTGACGCGGGAAGTGCAAGACCAGGTGAGATTCAATGGCTTCAGGTGCTCGCAGATCTCTAAGGTGCGCCGCTTGTTGTAGTTGAAGGTATCGTCGTCAAAAAAGATTTCTCGCAGGCCGGGAAAGTTTTCCATCGTCCAGCGTGCCTCTTTTGCGACATCCTCCGCCGAACGAAGCCGCCAGCGGTGTCCCGAGTGAGTTTGCGGCCAGAGGCAGAAGGTGCACATCGCCGGACAGCCGCGCGAGGAGTAGAAGGCGACGTACGGGTGGAGCAGGAACGGGACGTTGTACCTGCGAAAATCGAGGTCGCGCTGGTAGACCTTGGTCACCCAGGGTAGGGCGTCCAGGTCTTCGATGGCCGGCGCCTCCGGGTTGTGAACGATATCGCCGTGGCGCCTGAAGCTGGCTCCTGGAATCTCCTCGAGAGGCTTTCCCCGGGCGAAGTCGACCACCTGGTGGTCAAACTCCTTCCGGACAACGAAATCAATAGCTTTGGTGTCGAGCAGGCAGCGATCGGGCTCGACAGTTACCGGCGGCCCGACGAAGCACACCTTCAGCTTTGGATTGGCGTCCTTCATCATCTGGGCCATCTTTACGTCGACATGGTAGCCGGGCGTCGAAGTGAAGAGGACGAGCAACTCGAAGTCCCTGGCCATGTCGACGGTCTGCTCTACCGAGATCTTGTGGGGCGGGGCGTCGACAACCCTGCTGTCAGGCAGCATTCCTGCCGGGTAGCAAAGCCAGACCGGATACCAGTACGACTCAATTTCACGTGTCGCGGGCCAGCGCGAGCTTGCACCCCCATCGAAGTTCTCAAAGGAAGGAGGATTGAGGAAGAGCGTCCGCATGCAAGAGATCGAATCCTTGCTCACAAGGCAATCGAGCAGTCCGCTTTGTGGCGGCGCCCTTCTTTATTGTGCCGAATGCTGGTTGTTCGGATCAGTCAGTGCAATCTGCTGATCATCTTCCTGAAACGAGACGTCGTGAAACTCGACCACGATCTCCGCGGTTCCCACCACCCGAGTCGAGATTTCGCTTTCGATTCGAAGCGGAACGGCGACTCCATTCATCACGTGGTAGTCCCTCACGAAATCGACGCGCTTGAGAAAAACCGAAGGCGACTTAACCAACCGGCCGGACACTCGCACAGGCAGACCGGTGGGGGCATGAATCCAGAGCCAGCCGGAGTACAAACCCACTCG
>CAYLSS010000653.1:0-3613 GCA_964385765.1 uncultured Solibacteraceae bacterium | reverse complement strand
CACGGCGGCGGCCGGTGCCATGAAACCCACTGGGAGAAGGCCGGTGCCGCCCACCGAGTATTCACCCAGATTCGAGTACGAATCCCAATAAAAGTAGATCCAGAGTGCGGCCATCGTCAGAATCGAGGCCGCGATGCCATATTTAGTGCTGCGCTTCCAGTAGAGCGCCGCAAAGAGAACAGGCAGCAGGCCGGCAAACCCGCTGAGCGACCAGACGCCGAGCGCGAAGATGGAGCGCTCGGTCGCGCCGGCGAAGAAGAACGCCGCGGTTAGCAGAGCGGCGACAAACAGGCGGCCCGAGAGCACCTGGCCGCGTTCGGACAAATGATCGTGGAAACCGTAATGACGCACGACATCCTGAGTGAACATGGTCCCGGCCGCGAGCGTTTGCGAGTCGAGCGACGACATGATTGCGGCGAGCACTCCAGCGGCCAGCAGCCCGGCAAGAACGCCGCCGGAGTTACTCAGGATGAGCGCCGGCAGCACCGGTCCTCCGGGTGGCTCGGGGAACTCGAGCCGGCCCGTTACCCCGAGCACCACGCTCGGAATCCACACGGCAGCGATGCAGAGCGGATAGAGAATGATCGGATAGCGGAATGTGCGGGCGCTCCGGGCGCTCAGCCAATGGCTGAAAATGTGCGGAAACATGCCCGCCGCGCACGGCAGGAGAAGGAACGAGAGGCTGCGCAGGATGGCCGCCGAACCGGTCGGCATGGTCAGCAGCTCGGGATGCGTCCCCTGAAGCTGATTCATCACCGCGTAGAATCCTCCGTGCCGGTCGAGGATGACCGCGAAGGAAATGGCGCCAACCACAATAAAGACGCTGGTCTGGAATGTGTTGACCCAGGCTGTGCTGCGCATACCTCCATAAATCACGTAGACGAAGATGATGCCGCATACGAGCAAGCTGCCGACCCACGGCGGCAGTCCGGCGCCGGGACCTCCTGTGATCATGTGAAGAGCATCGCCGCCACCCTTCACCCCGATCAGAACGTAAGGCAACAGCAGCAGCACGAGCACCGCAAAAAGCAGTGCGCCGAGAGCATCGGACTGGTATCGGTCGCGGATGAACTGCACCTGCGTGAGATAGCCGTTCCGTTTACCGATCCACCAGATCCGCGTGCCCACGGCGTAGATCAGAAAGGGAAGCAGGATCGCCGACGCCGACGCCATGAGTGAGAAGACGCCAATTCCCCTCCGGTAGGCTTCATCCGATGCGCCGAGCAGGGAGAAGGCCGTCATGTTCGTCCCGAAGAGAGTCATCAGGAGCACGAACGGACCAATCGTGCGGCTGGCGACGAAAAAGTCTTCACTTGTGCCGCTGAACAGTCGATGTCCCAGGAGACCGACGAGCAGAACGAAAGCCAGGTAGAGAAGAATGACGGCGCCGATCATCGCGCTAATCCTGATCCAGATCGTCTGGCCAGGCGTGTCGAACGATGGCCAACATGATCAACGGCATGATCGTGCAGAGCGCAGCGTGGTAAAGAAGGTTTACCGGCCATCCAAGCAACAGCTCTCGGGATCCCCAGAGCCAGTAGCTTTGGTGCAGCAACAGGAGCAGCGGGAGCAGCCATAGAACGGGACGGGGGTAACGGCTCACAGATCTACAATCCCACACCCTTCCTTCCTGTCGCCACCCTCCCGGCGAGCACTGGCGCCGGAGGCCGGGAGTCGAAGCCGACGGGATCCGCCGGAAGACTTTCGCGGCAGCCATAATCATTATCAGGAGAAAGAAAGCCCGGGATCCGCACCTTAGAATTGTAGTCGAGTCCCCACGGGGAAGACTCACCGATGCCCTCTTCCGACTTGATCATGGAACTCGCATACGGAGGGCTGCTGCTGGCCTTCGGCGGCATGGTGGCGGTGGCCGCCCGGTGGCTGCTCGGTATCAATCGGCGCTTGCTCATGGAGAATCGGTCTTTGCTCGGCAAGACGGAGATCATTGGAGGCCCGCTTGCCCGCCACCGATGGATCAGCCCGATTATCACCGCAGTCATTCTGGCGCCGGGACTCGGATTCACAGTGGCGAAGGTCCGAAAGGCTCCCGTTCCGAATCCACCCGTCCTCGTCGTGGAACCGATTCGCCCGGTGGTGGCCGAGCCATTAGAAGCGCGACGTCCGGCACCGGACCCGGCCGTCATGCGAACTTATGCGCCGGCCGATGACTGCCGGCCGATCACGCTCGGTCAGGGACGACAGATCGCGCGGGAAGCCGGTGTCCGAGCGAACGTGTCGCCGGGGCTGCTGTTGGCGATCATCTTCCGTGAGTCCCGTTTCTCGCCCTGTGCTGTCTCCGCATCCGGTGCGAAGGGCCTGATGCAACTCAAGCCGGCCACCGCTAAGCAGTTTGGCGTGCGCGATCCTTTCGATCCGGTTGACAACGTGGCCGGAGGGGCACGCTACCTGCGATGGTTGCTGGACCGTTACCAAGACGACACCGGAGCGGCCCTGGGAGCCTATTTGCAGGGGCCTGGCTTTGTCGACCGCAACAGAGGGCTGCCGCCAGAGTCAAAAACACAGGACTACATCGACGGTATCCAGGAACTGGCCGAGGTCCTGGCGGACTGACGAGAGTGATTCCGCGGCGACTGGTAGCAGAAACAGCCTATGGCCTCAGGTATTCAACTTAGGCCCCCAATTGCCATACATTAGGAGTGAAGCAAGAATCGCCCTAGGAGTTATCTAGGTAAAGAATTCGCTTCGCCGTTGAGCCACCCCATGATAGGGTTGGGGGTACTAGGCCAAGAAGAGTGAAGGTACTAGGAAGCGGTGGAAACGCGGACTACCACTGACTGGGTGCTTGTCCGGAGGGTCAGAAGGGTAGGTAGTCATGGGAAAACGCGAACAACAGCTTCGATTTCTCTGCTCGGAGCTTATCAGTTCCCAGTGGTTGGACGAGGAGGGGCACGAGGAGAAGCAGATCGTGAACCTGGAAGAGATCTGGTGCGGGGGAGCAGCGCTTCAGTGCGAGGATGCACTGCCTGAAGGGGCGTTGATCACTTTGGATTGTGGCAAAGCGGTATACCGGGGCCACGTGGTTTCCTGCCGGCGGGATCTGGGCGGTTTTACGGCCGAGATTGAGTTCGAGCCGGGGTATCAGTGGTCGCGCTCCGATTTCGAGCCGGGACATTTCTTCGATCCGCATTCGCTGATTAAGAAGGGGGTTCTCGTGGGGCGCGTCGCTGGTCCGGGGGCGCTTCGTTTGCTGCCCAACTGGTTGGGCGCGCCTGAAGATGCCGTGTCTTCGGACACAGAACATTGATCGAATCGTAGCTGTTTCGCGTTCGGTGTCTTCGTGTCATCTTATCAGGCGGCTCTCCGGTCCGGCACCGCGGCCGGTGCGGGAGCTATTTGCACCAGTTGCTGCGGGTCCGGGCGGCTCACGTTTTCGAGTCGCAGGATTCCGCGCGGGCAGACCTCGGCGCACAGACCGCAGCCGACACAAGACGCCCGGGTGAAACTGGTATTCGCCTGGGCGTAGGCGCGAACGTCTATGCCCATCTCGCAGTACTTACTACAGAGGCCGCAGGAGATGCACATGTTGTCCTTGACGGTGATGCGGAAGCGGCCGACTTTTTGCACAAGACCCAGAAGAGCGGCCATGGGGCAG
>CAYLSS010000652.1:0-3619 GCA_964385765.1 uncultured Solibacteraceae bacterium | reverse complement strand
TCGTCTACGATTCGAAAAAGGCCGGCGCGGTCACGATCTCCCATCTCCGGTTCGGCCCGAGCCCGATCCACTCCACCTACCTGATCGATAAGGCCAACTTTGTCGCCGCCCACCAGTTCACCCAGCTCGAGAAGCTCGACATCCTCGGTCCGGCGGCTCCAGGCGCTACCTTCCTTCTCAATGCCCCGTATCCCTCCGAGGAGGTCTGGAATCACCTGCCCATCGAGATCCAGCAGCAGATCATCGACAAGAAACTCAAGTTCTATGTCATCGACGCCTACGACGTGGCCAAGAAGACCGGCATGGGGGGGCGCATCAACACGATCATGCAGACCTGCTTCTTCGCCATCAGCGGGATTCTGCCCCGGGACGAGGCCATCGCGCAGATCAAGAATGCGATCCAGAAGACTTACGGCAAACGCGGCGAGGCGGTGGTTCAGAAGAATTTCGCCGCCGTGGACGCGGCGCTCGACCACCTGCATGAGGTTGCGGTGCCCGACAAAGCCTCCAGCTCCCTGAGGCTGCCCCCCATCGTTTCGCCGGAAGCTCCCGAGTACGTCCGGGAAGTCGCCGGACCGATCCTGGCCGGCGCGGGACGCAGCATCCCCGTCAGCAAGATGCCGGCCGACGGCACCTTCCCCACCGGTACCGCCGCGTGGGAGAAACGCAACATCGCCCTCGAGGTCCCGGTCTGGGACGAGAACATCTGTATCCAGTGCGGTAAGTGCGTGCTGGTCTGCCCGCACTCGGTCATCCGCAGCAAGGTATACGACGAGGCGGCCCTCGAAAGCGCTCCGGAAAACTTCAAATCCACGCCCGCCCGCTGGAAGGGCTTCAAGGAACAGAAGTACACCCTTCAGGTCGCCGTCGAGGATTGCACCGGCTGCGCCGTCTGCGTCGAGATCTGTCCGGTCAAGGACAAGTCGAACGTCAAACGGAAGGCGATCAACATGGAGTCTCAGATCCCGCTCCGCGAGCCGGAACGCGCCAACTGGGACTTCTTCCTGTCTCTCCCCGAAATCGACAAGAAACTGCTGAAGCCGAACCTGGTAAAGGATGTCCAACTCTACCAGCCGCTGTTCGAGTTCTCCGGCGCCTGCGCCGGCTGCGGCGAGACTCCTTATATCAAGCTCATGACACAGCTCTTCGGCGACCGCGCCATCATCGGCAACGCCACCGGCTGCTCGTCGATCTACGGCGGCAATCTTCCGACAACCCCATACACAGTGGACGCCGCCGGACGCGGTCCGACCTGGAACAACTCCCTGTTCGAGGATTGCGGTGAGTTCTCGCTCGGCTTCCGCCTCTCGATTGACCAGCACACGCTGTTCGCCCGGGACTTGGTCCGGCTACTCTCTTCCGACATCGGTGACGTGCTTGCCGGAGCCCTGCTCGAAGCCGACCAGTCCACCGAAGCCGGCATCGAGGAGCAGCGCGAACGCGTCGCCCTGCTGAAAGAGAAGCTGGCCGGTCTCGACAAGCCCGAAGTCGGACGGCTGCTCGCCGTGGCCGACTACCTCGTCAAGAAGAGCGTCTGGGCAGTCGGCGGCGATGGCTGGGCCTACGACATCGGCTACGGTGGTCTCGACCATGTCCTCTCCACCGGCCGCGACATCAACATCCTCGTCCTGGATACCGAGGTCTACTCCAACACGGGCGGACAGATGTCGAAGTCGACCCCAAGGGCCGCGGTCGCCAAGTTCGCCGCTGCAGGCAAGCCGCTCGGCAAGAAGGACCTCACCATGATGGCCATGCAGTACGGCAACGTCTACGTCGGCCGCGTGGCCATGGGCTTCAATGACGCCCATACGGTGAAGACCTTCCTCGAAGCCGAAGCGCACCCGGGTCCCTCGCTAATCCTGGCTTACTCGCACTGCATCGCGCACGGTTATAACCTCCTGCATGGCTTCGATCAGCAGAAGGCGGCCGTCCAGAGCGGGCACTTCCCGCTCTTCCGCTACAACCCGGCGCTCGCCGTCGAGGGCAAGAACCCGTTCCAGCTAGACTCGAAAGCCCCGTCGATCTCCTTCGACAAGTACGCCTACAACGAAACCCGCTACACCATGCTCGTCCGCAGCAACCCCGAGGCTGCCAAGCAGCTCCTCGAACTGGCCCAAAAGGATGCCCAGAGCCGCTTCAAGCTCTACGAGCACATGGCCTCCATGCCGGGCAACGGCGAGGGAAAGGAGGGAAAGTAAATGCCGAATCTCACAACCAAGTATCTTGGACTTAACCTGAAGAACCCGCTCGTGGCCTCGGCGGGACCACTCTGCAAGGACATCGGCCATATTCTCCATATGGAGGACGCCGGTGTCTCGGCGGTCGTGCTGCACTCGCTGTTCGAGGAGCAGATCGCGATCGAGGCGCAATCGCTCGATACTTACCTGGACGCGGGCGCCGAGAGGTTTGCCGAATCACTGAGCTACTTCCCGGATCTTCAGTCCTATAACATTGGTCCGGACGGCTATGTCGAACACCTGCGTAAAGCGAAGCAGGCCGTTGACATCCCCGTGATCGGCAGCCTCAACGGCGTCTCCAACGGCGGCTGGATCCGCTATGCCAAGCTGATCCAGGATGCCGGCGCCGACGCCCTCGAGCTCAACCTTTATTACATGCCGACTGATCCCGACACCGACGCCGCCAAGGTCGAGCAGATGTACACGGACCTGGTCAGCCACGTGAAAGCGTCTCTGTCGATTCCCGTCGCTGTGAAGATCGGCGCGTTCTTCAGCTCCATGGTCAACATGGCTAAAAAGCTCGATAACGCCGGCGCCGACGCCCTGGTTATCTTCAACCGCTTTTACCAGCCGGACATCGACCTCGAAGCCCTCGAGGTCAAGCCGAACCTGGTGCTCAGCAACTCCTACGAGCTGCTTATGCGCCTGCACTGGGCCGGCCTGATCTATGACCACGTCAACTGCGACCTCGCCATCACCGGGGGCGTCCACACAGCCGAGGATGTGATCAAGTCGATGATGGTCGGCGGTAAGGCGTCCATGCTGACCTCGGCGATGCTGCGGCAGGGCATCGACTACATCACGCGGCTTGAAGAAGAAGTCACCGAATGGATGGAAGAGCACGAGTATGAATCCATCGAGCAGATGCAAGGCTCGATGAGCGCCAGGAGCGTCGCTGACCCGGCGGCCTTCGAGCGCGCCAACTACATGAAGGTGCTCTCCAGCTACGACATCGCTCCTTCCTCCTCAGTACAATAATTCCCCTTCCGGCGCGCCGGCCCCCTCCGGCGCGCCAGCCTTTTCCACTGCTTCGCGCTTTAAGACAAATCCTCGGAGTGTTGATTACAGGCGCACGACAGCTTCCAGATTACTCTCTTACAGATCAGGCTCGGTCAAAACGGGCGGGCTAAGCTACTAACGAAGCGACCTCAAATCTTCCGGTCGGCTCTTTCGAGCGTCGGGCGGGCGAGGCGTCAGGTTTTGAGTTCGGCTTTGTCGCACCCGAGGAGCCCTACTCCAGCACCCAGCGCCGCGACTTCATCTCGAAGCGCGGCAGCGTCCCCACCGGGACGCTGCCCACCCGTACTCGTAAACCGAGTGCTGTGCTCAGAACGTCCCGAATGCGGCTCACCAAGGGTGCGGCATCGACTGCATGGACGGCC
>CAYLSS010000651.1:0-3627 GCA_964385765.1 uncultured Solibacteraceae bacterium | reverse complement strand
CTTCTCAAACACCGTGTGATCGTACATGTAGATGCCCGTCACTGCCGCATTCGACTTCGGCTGCTTGGGCTTCTCCTCGATGCCGACAATCCGGTCACCTTGGAGTTCGGCGACCCCGAACCGTTGTGCGTCCTCGACCTCCTTCAGGAGGATTTTGGCGCCGTGCGGATTGGCGCGAAAGTCCTCGACCGCGCCCCGGATGCTTTCTTCGATGATGTTGTCGCCCAGCATGACGCATAGCGAACCTCCATCCGCGAAGTGCTCGGCGAGGCTCAAGGCGTCGGCAATGCCACCCTCGCCCTCCTGGTAGGTATAGTCGAGATGCACGAGCCCGAACTGCTTGCCGTTGGCCAGCAGTCGCAGAAAGTCGCCGGCGTTCCTGCCGCCGGTTACGATCAGAATATCCTGAATCCCCGCATCTACCAGCGTCATGATCGGATAGTAGATCATCGGCTTGTCATAGATCGGCAGCAGGTGCTTGTTGGTGATCTTGGTGAGTGGATAGAGTCGGCTGCCGGTGCCGCCGGCCAGTACCACGCCTTTCATAGGACCTCCCTCTGATCAACCCACATGATACACTACCGCCGTAATGGTACTGCGCGACTGGACCAGCATTGAGAAAGAAACCATGCGGCCGGGGATCGCCCGGCAGGTGGTGCATACGGATCGCATGACTGTGGCGCGAATCTACCTCGATCGGGGGGCGGTGGTGCCCGAGCACGCCCACGAAAACGAGCAGATGACGCTGCTCGAGCGCGGCCGCTTGAAGTTCACCATCGGCGGTGTGACGGAAATCGTCGCCGCCGGCCAAACCATGCAGATTCCACCCAACGCCGAACATACGGTCGAGGCGCTCGAGGACAGCCAGGCTCTCGACATCTTCGTCCCGCGCCGGGAGGATTGGCTTCGCGGCGATGATGCCTATTTACGCGGCTAGGTTGTCCGGCGGGGCAGGGTGTATGGACGTCCGGGTGGAATGCTACAGCGGATACGAGGCGGCTGAACGGCCCCTCCGGTTCTTCCTGAACAACCGCGCTTACACCGTGGAAGAGATTCTCGAACGTTGGCGTGAACCGGCTGGAAGCTGTTTCCGTGTGCGGGCAAACGACGGTGAAGAGTACGTCCTCCGGCATTCGATCGGCGAGGGCGGGGAGCGGTGGACGTTGGACACCAAACGGCCCGGAACACACAGATGAAACTGATACCACTCGGCACGAACGGCTACTACCCGTCCCATGGCCGCCAGACCATGAGCTACCTTCTGCTCACCGAACAGCAAGCAGTGCTGCTCGACGCGGGTACCGGGACCGGCAGGCTGATTGAACCCACGGTCGCGGCGATGGTCGAGGGCTATGAATCTCTCGATATCGTTCTCTCGCACTACCACCTGGATCATGTCGCCGGGCTCTCCTACCTGCCTGCGGTGTGGGACCGTGGACGTGTGCGGATCCATGGTCCGGCCCCCCCTTTGGTTGATTCGGATCCCGAGATGGCATTGGGCCGTCTGTTGAGCCCGCCGTTGTTTCCGGCCACACTCGATAGCTTTCCCACGCCGGTGGAGATCCGTCCGGTGCGGAACACCGAACTGGCCATCGGCGAACTTCGGTTCACATTCTGGCGCCAACCCCACCCCGGAGGCTCCGTCGGGATGCGGATCGGTGACGATATCGCCTACATGACCGACACCAGCGTGGAATCCTCCAACCTGGACTTCGCGAGCGACGTCAAGCTGCTGATCCATGAATTGTGGCTCACCGATGACGAAGCTGGTGGTGAGGTGGCGGGACACTCCACCCTCTCCGCCGTGGCTGCGTTTGCTGCTGCGGCCGGCGCCGATCGGCTGCTGATGGTGCACCACAATCCCAGGCGCACACCGGATGAGGTGCTCGCAATGGCGGAATCCGTCGCCGAAAAATCCGGGCTGCCGGTTTCTCCCGGTGAGGAAGCAACGCCGATCGAGATCGGTTAAGCGCTGTCAGAAACGCAGACCGGCCTTGAGGCGCCGCGGGTCGAGTAGCAGGTCCAGCGCATTGGCGGCCCCGTGAATGTAAAGTTGCGCCGCTGTGAGAGCTGTCACCGCGCAGCCTTCGCCGTTGTCCACGGCTACGGCCAGTCCGCCCCGTTCGGCCACCGTCCCAAGCATCAGGCGATCATTGTTTCCGTTGCCCAGCGCGAACACCCTCGGCGTATCCAGCGCTTCGACGTAGCGCTGTTTTTGCAGGTCATGACAATCCGCCTCGAGCACTTCGATTCGAACCGGGATATTGACCAGCTCGCGGCGAACCGTGCCGAAGGTATCCGACGTCAGCACGTGGATGTCCAGCACCTCGTCGAGCCGTAAGAGCCGCTCCTGGACCCCGGATGTAAGCTTGCCCCCGCAGGAGAGCGTGCCCGAGTAGTCGGTCACCAGCAAGCGGATCCTCTGCAAGCCGCGGCCTGGGATGTCGACGTCGATGCCCCTCTTGGACATGGCCCTATCGCATGCCTTCGGTCAACTCGAGCGCGGCCTTGAGGCCGCCTGCTCGCTGGATGCCCGGGACAAAGAAGTGTTCCAGGAAATCATCGTCGCCGCCTTCGAAGCCCGCCAGGTCAGCCGTCAGGCGAACCGGCGCCTCCGAAACCGCGGCCGCGAACAGCGTCCACACGCCCGCATCCCCGGCGCCGGCGACCTCGATCGACTCGGGATCGTCCTGGTCGAGATAAGCGATGGCCGTGACAATGTCCTGAACGCGAGCGGCATCATCGCTCGGGTTGAACGTCAGGAAGTGCTGGTGTGACCGGTCCCGGGGCGCAACCGCCGCGCCGGTCTGAAACACATCGAGCAATAGGACCGGGCGTCCGGCAGCCGCGGCTTCCTTGGCCGCGTCTGTGTCGCGCGCCGCGGCGGATCCCTCGGGATGGACAACCAGAAGCGGCGTGCCGGTCCCCGCCTTCCAGCGGCCCAGCACCCTGACCGGAGTAGATGGATCCGATAGCACGACCCACTCGCCATGCGGCTTGGCATGCACCTTCTTCGGCCAGTGCGTCGCGAACGCCAGTCGCAGGAGCTTGCGGAGTCGACCAGGGTCGGCGCTTTCCGTTTGACGGCGTCCGGCCTCGCGCCATTCCCGGAACACACCTTCGAAATCCAGTGCATTCTCCGGCGCCGGACGGCCGTACAGCGCCAGCATGTCCCGCGATTGCTCGATTCTGGCCTTCTGTTCGGTAATCTCGCTCGCATCCGTCCGGCCGAGGAGCTGTTTGGCCAGGAAGCGGTAGACGGCAGTCCGGCTCTCGGCGTGATAGTTGTGCGGGGCGTCAAACTGAACGGCCTCGACATTGCCCGCTTTGGCGTAAAGGCTGTAGATGGCACGGATCGCCGGGAACTCCTCGCGGGGGACGTTCTTCGTCCAGTCGCCGGTGGCGGCCACCAGAAGCATCGGTTTCGGCGCCATCAACGCAGCCAGTTCGACGTTGAATGTTCCGATCCGCAGACCCGGAGCATTCTCGCAGACGCAGCCGCCCTGCATGATCGCGGATACCATGTTGACCGGAGCCGACAGCGCGATACGATCATCCACCGCCGCCAGAAGAAAAGTTTGTGTCCCTCCTCCCGACGCTCCGGTGATTGCAATACGCGCCGCATCC
>CAYLSS010000650.1:0-3638 GCA_964385765.1 uncultured Solibacteraceae bacterium | reverse complement strand
TTCGGAAATCGAAATTTCATCGCCGGGCCAAGATGATGCGCCGCCCGCGCCGCCCGGTGGGGCAGTCTGGGCTGGGAGGCAAACGGCGGCGGCAACATCGTATTCCAGACCCGCAGCGGCAACTCGGCGCGTCCGGACAGGACGTGGAGCGAATGGTCCGAGCCATTGAGCGAACCTGGCGGCAGCCCGATCCGCAGTCCCAACGCCCGCTTTATCCAATGGCGCGCCCGGCTGAGCACGGCGGGTGGCAGAGTGCCCGCCCTCGACAGTGTCCGCCTCGCATATCTTCCCCAGAACGCTCCTCCGCGCGTGGTCGGACTAGTGGTCTCAACTGAAACATCCCCAGATAGCGATGCGGCGCCATCGTCGACACCCGCATCGTCTTCCACCGCCGCCTACAGCATCACCGTGACGGACACCGGCGAGGACGGAGCGTCGACTGTCAGTGGAACCTCCACCCAGAACCTGGCCAAATCCACATCGGATAAGGTTCGCATTTCCTGGCACACCGAGGATCTCGACGGCGATCGCCTCGTCTTCGCTTTACAGTTTCGCGGCGCCGGCGAGCAGAATTGGAAGCTGATTGAAGAGGACCTCGAGACGACGACGTATGCCATTGACTCTGATGCGCTCGCGGACGGCCGTTACTTCTTCCGAGTGGTGGCTTCGGATCGCCGCGATAACCCTCCGGAGTGGGCGCGCGAGAGTGACCGAGTCAGTTCTCCGGTGCTTGTGGACCACACGCCGCCAACTGTCGAGATCGTGGAGTCCAAGGTGGAAGATGGCGCCGTTCAGGTCACGCTTACCGCACGAGACGCAGCGTCTGCGCTTCTGCGATGCGAATATGCGCTGGATGCCGGCGAATGGACGCCGCTGGCCGCTGAAGACGGCATCATTGACTCACCATCCGAGCGCTTCACCGTTAAGCTGGGACAGCTCCATGGAGAGCATCTGCTAGTGTTCCGAGTGTACGACTCGGCTCGTAACGCGGGTCTGGCAAAGAAGCTGTTGGAGCTTCCAGCTAGGTCTTCTCGCTGACGTGGCTGGCCCGGTCAATCCGCTGGCCGGTCTTGAGCTTCTGGCGGTTGACCTTAACGTGAATCCGGTGTTCACCCCAGCTCACTGTCTCGATCCATTCGAAGGGCAGGAGCACTTCCCGACCCGGCTTCCACGACTTGGTGTCAACCACCATGTAACGCATCACCCAATCCTCGTCGTCGACAAGGAAATCCTCAGCGATGCCGAGCGGCCCGTCCAATGCCTCTATCTGGTACCCCATCACCTCTTTCAAGCTGCGCAGGTGCGTCTTGGCCTGTTCTTCGCTGACACGAGCGAGCGCCTCGCGGCCCACCGACCCATGAACGGCCCCCGCGGGAGCGCCGCCTCCCGTATCGAGTCCGCCGTAGCGTGCTTTAAGGAGTTCCTCCAGCTTCCAGGAAATCGGAAACTCATCAACCAGCGCCTGCCGCAATTCGGCGCCAGCGCGGCTCAACTCGATGGGAAAATGGTGTTTATCCCTGTCCGGTATACCGAGGGTTCGTTTCGAAATAAATAGCTTCTTCCCCGGCAGCCAGCGTCCTGTCTCGACAACGATGTACTCGATGTCGTGCTCGACATCATCGAAATAGGCGTCGACGATTCTCCCCAGCTTGCCATCCGTGGCGTGGACTTCATATCGGCCCAAAGCTCGTGCGCTATGCAGCATAGACGGTCCTTCCCGGTGCGGTATGCCCTTCCGGTGGAGGTATTTTCGCATAATTGTCGGGGACAAATCACCATAACGGCGTGGACCGGAGGGGTAAAGCCTTCCGAACGGCCGGTCGATACAGGAGGGGAGAGGCCTTCTCGTCAGGGGTGGAGTGTTGGAGCAGACATTCTCGCCCACCGGCGTCCACGGCGATTTCGAGGCACTTCCAATGCACCGCACAGGTATTCAAGAGGCCGCCATCTCCGGCGCCCGTACGGGACTCGCCTTTGGCGTGGTGGAACTGCTGGCGTTTGCGGTGGCGCCTTGGTTCATCGCACCGAATGCCATCTATCAAGCCTTCGACGCCGCCTTTTCAGCGCTGTTCATTGCTTTCTACGCGCTGTTAGCCGCGTGCATCGGCGTCTTCGCGATATTCCTGGTGCGGCGACCGTCGTCCGAGAGAATCCGGACCCTCCCGCTGCTGGCGCTCGTTTGGGTGCTGTCGGTCTGGCGGCTCCTGTCCCTGTCGCCGGATAAGCTGCTTCTCTCGCTGGTGACGGCGGTCGCGAGCACGGCGATTCTCGCCATGGCCGGCTCTCGAGGCCCGCTCGGATTTCTTGGCAATCGCTGGACCATCGGCCTGCTCGTACTGATGCCATTCGCCCTGATGTACTCGGCCGGAGGTTCCGTGATCATGGGGGCTGCTGTGGCCGCCTCGATCCTGGGTGTCACGGGATTCCTCGCCGCGCCCATATCCCGTCTTTCAAGTGGGACAAAGGCCGGGCTGGAAGCCGTAGTTTGCCTTACTGTCTTGATGAGTACCGCTCTGCTTTCGTCCCGTCCGATGGAGACCCCGGGAGCAGGATCCCGCGCTGCACTGGATGGTGTTGAGAATGTGATCGTTATCTCAATGGATACGGTGAGGGCCGATCATCTGTCCGTGTATGGATACAATCGCGCCACCACCCCCGTGCTGGAGGAGTTCGCAAGGGAAGCCACTCTTTATCGAAACAGCTACGCGGCGGGCGACAATACGCTCTCCAGTCACGCTTCGCTGTTCACCGGGCTGTACGCCACCCAGCATGGCGCGCACCACGGTCCCGAGCAACCTTATGGGGCTCCGCTGAACTCCGAGGCGGTAACTCTGGCTGAGATACTATCGGACAACGGGTGGGGCACCGCCGCCGTCGTGGCCAATGCAGGATTGCTCGGCCGGCAGTTCGGCCTGGCCCAGGGCTTCAGTTACTACGACGATAGCTCCGCAAGAAGCTTGCTGGCGGCTCCGCCTCCCTATACCCTTCGCTATTACCTGGCCGAGCAGCTCGCGGTGAGCATTCCATATTCCAGGTTCAGCCGTGAGACTCGCAGCGCGGCCAGCATCAATCGGACCGCATTCGAAGCGTTGCACCGGCTTGCCCGCGACGGCGCTGGGTGGCTGCTATTCCTGAACTACATGGACGCCCATACCCCGTACCTGCCACCGGCTCCCTATGACAGGTTGTTCCCAGGCAAGGATCAATGGTTTGGCAAAGGAGATTGGATCGCCCTGCAAGAGCGTGTAATGGAGCGCCAGGAGCCGATCCCACCGGACCAGAAGGAACACCTGGTATCGCAGTATGACGGCGCTGTGGCCAGCATCGATCATCAGATAGGGCTGCTATTTCGTCACCTGCGGAAGCATGATCTATACGACAATGCACTCATCGTCATCACTTCGGACCATGGAGAGGCGTTCGGGGAACACAATACAATCGAGCATTCTGTTTCGGCCTACAATGAGCAGATTCGGGTGCCGCTGCTGATCAAATATCCTGGCCAGAAGGAGCCCGCCGTGGTCGAGCGGGTGGTCAGCGGAGTGGATGTGCTGCCGACAATCCTGACCGTTGCCGGACTGTCCGGGCCGGAGAATCTTGCAGGAGTGGACCTTCGCCGGATCGGCGACATCCCTCCC
>CAYLSS010000649.1:0-3640 GCA_964385765.1 uncultured Solibacteraceae bacterium | reverse complement strand
GCGGCGCGCAGAAGCGAGGTGCGGCTCAACGGGCGAGGTCCGGCGGCCAAGCGAAAGAACACCTGCGCGGCGGTAAGGAACAAAAAGACCGCGAGACCCCCAAGCAACACCAGTACCCCGCGGTTCATGAGCCATCGGCCAAGGTAGCTCTGCAGGGGTTCGGCTGTGTCGTAGGACACAAGGACGCTACCCCATTGGTTGGCGAACGCTGCCGCAAGCAGCACTGATGCGGCCATGCCCGCCAGTGCAAAGTTCTTCCACGAAAGGTGTTTATCGAATCGCCTCCGGCCGGAGAGACGGCCCACGAAGACGATGATTAGCGGCATCCCGATCGCTCCGGCCAGGGCCTCGGGAATGTAGTCACGCAGATGGGCGCGGTTGAAGTCACGAAGCCACTCTTCAGGAAGCTTCAGGAACCGCCGGAAGTATCCGGGTTCATCTCCGACGAGTAATAAAGATACGCGTTCGGTTGCGTCGCCTACCTGAAAGTCCTTTGCTTCCCAAACGAATTCGTAGTCCGTGCGATTCTCGAGTTTCTGAGCGCTGCTCTCGACGAGCCGGTATTTATCGATCGGGATAGCCTGTTCAACCTCCAGGTGTTCCTCCGCTCTCCGGCGCGCTTCTTGCGCGGCGAGGTCGGGGCCGGGCGCGGTCTCCTCCAACTCATGATCAATCCGGTAGGCACGATTCGAGCCGTCAATATAGACACGCCATTCCTCTTGCTCCCCTGGACGCAGGTGTCGCACGTACCACACGCCATGGATGGTTCGCTCGCGGACGATCTCATTTGCCACAACTGGACCTTCGCGACGCCGGATGTATTCGAAGGCGGCGGTCGACAAATTTGGGAGGAAGCGCACCGCGGTCCGCCATTCGGTCGGATCGACACCGCGTTGTTCGAGAGCCTCCGCTGCCGTGCGCAAGGCTTGACTCCTCGCTATCGGGACATTGACGAAACCGCCGAATTCAGTGTGTCGGATCAGGAGGGCCGCCAGCAGAGCAAGGCCGGCAGCGAGATACAGCCATCGCTGTCGCCAGCGCGGCTCGAGTGGGGGGAGTAACTGCTCGCTCTCGGCCGCGACCGCTCTATGCTCAGTCGCTCCGGCCGCCAACTTCTCATTGGTAAGCTCGGCCGCGGCGGCAAACCCTCCGTTCTTACGGTATTGATACAGGCAAACCGTCAGAGGAAGAAGCACGGCCCCAGACACCGCGATTCCGGGCAGCCAATGATACCAGCTATCGGACTCGAAGAGGATACTGCTGACCAGGATCGCATCGATCGTGTAGTGCCAGATGAGGGTCGCCAGAATCCCGAAGCGCAGCAACACGAAACCGGCGGCAATCCCGATGATTCCCACTTCGATTCCGCGGATGAAGCCCGGCTGCTGGGGATAGTTCGCGTGCAGGAACCCCCAAACAAAGGCCGGTATCAGGACGGCGGCCCAGGTTGAACGCAGATAACGCTTGAGCAAGGGGACCGCCAGCAGCCGGAACCAGAATTCCTCCGCCATCGAGGCCAGCACACCGACGCTCAGCGGATAGAGCCAGGGCGCCGTGGTGGAAAGCAGGTTGGAATACTCGACGTCCTGCGGGCTCCACACCCCGAATCGCCGCCCGACCAGGTAAAAGGCAACCAGAAATACAAGATGCACCGCGGTCAGACCAATGCCGGCGACAGCCGCACGAAAGAACTCTCGAGTCCGGATTCCGGCTTTGTCGAATCCCACGGCCAGCCTGAGGCGGTGCGGCGCGAACTTGCGATATAGCGGCTCTCCGGGCGCTGCCCCCAGTATTAGGTAAAAGAAGTACAAGACTCCTGTGCCCAACCCCTGGAGCAGACCGAGCATTACCATCTCTCGATAGCGGGAACTGGTCGGCATGGAATCAATAAAGAACGGCAACAGATTCCATTGGTTGAGCACGGCAACGCCCGAAGCGGCGGCGCAGATAGCGACCAGAGGACGCCATTGGAGTTCTTGTCGCCGCATGAACCGGATCAGGACCACGAGACCGGCGAGAACCAGTACGACATAAAGCGCTTGCGCGATGGTCGTATAGAGTTCATTGGCTGCTCGAAGCGCTGCGTACTCCCGCTCCCAGCGCTGGGGTACGTGGAGGTATTCGGAATAGCCGCCGATCCGGTCTCCCTGCACGACAATCGTCCGGCGGTAGGTCGCATCCTTGACCTCAAAGTCCTCGCGTTCCCAGGTGAAGACGTGGTCCAGGCGGTTTGGCTGCTCCTCGACTTCCTTCTCGACCAGCCGGTGCGGGTAGGTTGTGCGTTGAGCCAAGTAGTCGCGGGCGATCGATTGGGCCGCCTCCGGGTCAAGCCGCGCGCCTGGGTGGGACTCGGTGATGATGTGCTGGAAGCCGACCAGTCTCCCCGTCGGCGTCAGCCTTACTATCAGTTCTTCCTTTTGCGGCGGCTTGAACCAGCGCACGCGCCACCGCCAGACCGCGACCTCGTCCTGCATCAGACGATTCGCCTCCTCGAGCCCGACCTCGTGCTCCAGGAACAGGCGCGCATTCCGGTCGGGATCGAAAAGGGTCAGGTTTCGAAAGCCCTCGGACGAGAGCCCCTGCCGTCGGATCGTCTCTTCGGCCAGGTCCTTAATCTCGGCCTTCGAGTACTTCAGATCGATCGACGCCTGCGGAAAGGCGGCGTCATAGTTGGCGAGGGTATAGGCTGCTGCCACCGCGATGAGGACGAGGACAAGCAACACCAGCCGCTTGTCACTCGCCCGCAGCGGTTCGTACTTCATGAAATCCGGCCGGAGTCCGCTACTTCTTTACGCGACGGCAAGCCGTCAAGGCGCCGGTAGGATCGAGGGCTTCACCGCCCTCGTCGATGTGCTGAATCTTGCCCTCGGTGTCGATCACGAATGTCGTGCGACTCGCGATGCCCCGCTCCTCATTGAGAACACCGAACGCCTTGGACACCTTGCGGTCCACGAAATCGCTGCCCAATGCATAGCTGGCCCCGAGTTGGCCGGCCCACTCACGCAAACTCGGGATGTTGTCCGTGCTGATCAGAATAACCTCCGCGCCCGCTTCCTGAAATGCTGCGATACCATCCTGGTACGCTTTTGCTTCGCGCGTTCAACCACCCGTAAAGGCCGCCGGGAAAAAAGCGACCACGAGCGTCTTGTCGCCAAGATGGTCAGCCGAGGAGAAGTCACCGGTAGTCGCCGGAAGTGTAAACTCCGGAGCTTTGTCGCCTACTTTTAGATGTGTCGCCGCGCCGAGCACGCTGGCGAAAACGAGTGTCAGTCCCGCGAGCTTCGCAGTTTTCATTGTGTCCCTCCTTAAGATGGTAGCTTGCAGACGTCACAACCATGAAGCCATCTAGACAATTATGACTGGTCGAGCCTGGACCTCTCCGGTAACCCGTGCCGAGTCCTCCCCCACGAACATGTTCACTTCTGAGCGTACCCCGAACTTCGGCAAGTAGATCCCGGGCTCGATGGAGAAGCCGGTCCAGGGAATTACGCGGCGTTCATCGTGTGTCTCGAGATTATCCATATTGGCGCCTGTCCCATGGACTTCGCGGCCAATCGAGTGCCCGGTCCGGTGGATAAAGGCGCCGCCATGACCCCTTTCCGTGATGTACTGCCGTGCGGCATCGTCCACCTGGAAACCC
>CAYLSS010000648.1:1496-3646 GCA_964385765.1 uncultured Solibacteraceae bacterium | reverse complement strand
TTCGATACAGACCGTTACCAGTCTGCACCGCTTGCTAGCTACCCAGGCATACCGAGACCTCCTGGGGTGGGACTTGCACCCACTGGCATTCGGCGCCGGTCAAGGCGCACGTTCGTTTGGCAGTTTTCGTGAACGGGCCAGCCGGGGCCAGCCTCGGTTGAGCTTGCCCGAGGCGGTGGGTAGTGTGTATAGTAAATCGCTCGCTCGAACACTTCAGAATCTCCGGAAGAGTTCACAATTTGCGTCACCGAAGCAAAATGCCTACAAGAACTGAACGGAACAACAAGCGAAGCTCTTCGCCGAGCCGGCGCAACATCCTTTCGATCGGGGCCGGCGCCGCCTCCGCCGTGGTGAGCGGCGCCGGCGCGGCCCAGGCAGCCCAGCAAGGCGGCTCGGAGATCGTGACTCCGCCGTCGGGCAAGCGCATTCTCCTGTCCTGCAAGCTGGGCATGATCACGAAGGAATCGGGCGGCCGGAAGCTGTCTCTGGCCGAGCGGCTGCGGCTTGCGGATCAGGCCGGCTTTGACGGCGTGGATTTCGATGAGGCAGGAGAATTCACTCCCATCCAGGCGCGCGACGCTGTTCAAGAGTCTGGCGTTTTCGTGCACAACGCCATCAATCACGACCATTGGAAGGTGCGGCTGACGAGCCCCCATGAAGAGGAACGGGACCAGGGCCGGGCCAACATTGCCCACTGTATCCGCGTTTCGCACGCAGCCGGCGGCAGCGGGGTCCTGATTGTCGTCGGCCGTGGTTCAGACGGTCCCGCCGACGTCATCGTGCCGCGAGCCCGGGAGGAGATCCGGAAACTGCTTCCGCTGGCGTCGTCCCTGGGGCAGATGATCCTCATCGAAAACGTCTGGAACCACATGATGTACGACCACGACGCCTCGCCGGAGCAGGGGGCCGGGGCTTTTGTTGAATTTGTCGACAGCTTCCGCAGCCCGTGGGTCGGCATGTACTACGACATCGGCAACCATTGGAAATATGGCCGTCCAGGCGAGTGGATCCGTACCTTCGGCCATCGTTGCGTCAAGCTCGACGTCAAAGGATTCAGCCGCGCCAAGGACGAGTTCGTGGATATCACCAGCGCCGGCGATGACCTTCCATGGGAGCAGGTCCGCAGAGCGCTCGACGATATCCATTTCACCGGTTGGGCGACCGCCGAAGTGAAAGGCGGCGACCTCGACCGGCTTACACTGGTTCGCGAACAGATGCAGAAGGCATTCGGACTTCAGTCCGTATGAACGCGGCCATTCAGCGCCGGCGAAACGGACCGAGTACAGCTCCGCTCACAGGCTGGTAGAATGAAACATCACCCCACAACAGATGTCTGTGCAGCCCGGCGCCGATAGGCTTTCCATTGGGGAGTTTGAACGTCAGATTCGTGGCCAACTCGTGCCGTTAAGTACCCGTCTCTCCTACTTCTTCACTGGACTGAACCTGCCGGAGGATGACATTCGAGAGTATCTCGAAGAACCGGTGATGTCGCTCTCGCCGGACTTGACCGCTCGTTTGCCCCAATTGGCGATCGTGCTGGTACCCTATCTCGAGCGTGTTGCGCCTGCCGATGGCGACGAGGCTGCGGTCGAGGCTTGGATCTGCTTCAAGGAGCCGTCGTCGAATCGCATTTCCAGTGCTCGCTACCAGGCCGACGACCTCACGCTGCTGGTTTTCGCCCTCAAGGATCAGGATGTCGCCGAGTATCATTACCGCCTGTTCCATGCCCTCGCCGCCGTGGCCGAGGAGGTGTCGAGCGAGGAGCTGCACGATCAGTTTTACCACGTGGTTCGAGACGAGTTGAGCGCGGGCGCCCACGGCGAGGTGGATGAAGAAAGCTGGGAGCTGAAACAGAGCCTGCTCCGGCGCCAGCGCAACATGCGTCGTAAGACAAAGGGACTTGCCCGGTACGCTCAACAGGCCATGATCGACACGCTGACGCTCTATATGCACGGAATCTGCTGCGATATCGATATCGAGACCGGACCGCGGCAGTTGGCCAGCCGCCACATGCGCCGCCGCCTCGAACTGCTCCAGTCAGCTTACCCGCCTCCCGAGGGCTACGCCGTCTTTCCCGAAGACGTGGATACCGGAGAGGGCAGCTAACTCAGCCAATGTAGTGCGTTCCAATTCCCGCGGGTTATGCGTGC
>CAYLSS010000648.1:0-1486 GCA_964385765.1 uncultured Solibacteraceae bacterium | reverse complement strand
GGCGCCGCGAGCGACGTCCCACGCTGGGCCGAAATCTGGGGGAGGTGCCGGGTTGAGTAGCTAGAACGGCCAGATTCGCGGGATCAGCAGGAGCGCAGTCACACCAATTAGCACCGTCATCGGAACGCCAGCGCGCAGATAGTCGGTGAAGTGATAGCCGCCGGGTCCGTAGACCATGAGGTTGGTCTGGTATCCGATGGGAGTGGCGAAGCTGGCGGACCCCGCCATCATGATCGCGATGAGGAAGGGCATCGGGTTCACACCCAACCGCCCGGCGGCGGCCAGGCCGATGGGGAAGGTCAGCGCGACGGCCGCGTTATTCGTCAGGATTTCGGTCATTAGCGCCGTCACCACATAGACAGCGACCAGTGCCAGCCACGGGGAATCCCCGACGATGCCAAGCGCCCCGTTTGCCACCATTGAGGCGCCGCCGGAGACTTCGAGCGCGCGTCCGATTCCCAGAGCCGCCCCGATCACGATGAGCACCGACCAATCTATGCTGGAGCGCGCTTCGTTCACCGAACAACAGTGCGTGAGCACCATCAGCACGGCAGCGACAGTGGCGGCGACAAGCATAGGCAGCCATCCGGCCGCGACCGCCAGCACCATTCCGACGAGGATCGCCGTCGCTACCAGGGACCGCTCATAGCGCCGCGGCGTCGAATCCTCAATCGGACTGACCAGGAAGAAATCGCGGGAATCCTTATTATGCGATGCAAACGATTGACCCGCCTCGATCAACAGCGTGTCGCCTGGACGGAGCTTGATGTCGCCGAGCTTCCCCACCAGCCGTTCCCCATTCCTGGCAACCGCCAGCACGACGGCACGGTAGCGGTTCCGAAACCGCCCTTCCCGGATCGTCTTGCCCAGCAGAGGAGAAGTGTTGGACACCACGGCCTCGAACAACTGCCGCCGGTGCCGCGGCGACTCCAGCTTTAAGACCTGGTTCGTGGCCGGTACCAGGCCGCGGAGGTTCTGCAACTCCTTGATGGATTCCACGACGCCGGCAAACAGGAGCCTATCCGAAGCCCGGAGGGTCTGGTCCGGCCCGACGGCCGGAATGCTCTCTCCTTCCCGCTCGATGCCCGCCAGGTAACCGCCAGGGAGATGGCGCAACCCGGCCTCCTCAATCGACTTGCCGATCAGGGGACTGCCCTCCGGAACGATCATCTCGGCGATGTACTCCCTCGGATCTTCGAGCGTGCTAGCCACCGAACCCCGGCTTGGCAGCAGCAGCGGGGAGACCAGCAGAAGGAACAGCGTCCCGAGCACTGCGCAGGGCAGACCGACCTTCGATATCTCGAATAACCCGATATCCGGCAATCCCGGATGCGCCGCGGCCAGGCCGCTGACCACAAGATTCGTGCTGGTTCCGATCAGCGTGCACGTGCCGCCCATAATCGCCGCGTAGCTCAGCGGAATCATCAGCTTGGATGCCGGTATCCGGAGGCGACGCGCCCAGTCGCTCACTGCGGGAATCATCATC
>CAYLSS010000647.1:0-3656 GCA_964385765.1 uncultured Solibacteraceae bacterium | reverse complement strand
CCGCCCTGGCAACGAGCCCGCCCATGCTGTGAGCCACCAGATGCACAGGAGTTGTTTCGGACTGCAGCGCGCCGGCGAGTTGCTGTACGAGCTTGTCAAGGCTCTGGCGCCAGTCATAGGGGAAGAAGGTCGCGTCGTAGCCGGCGATTCGCAGACGCAGTTTGAGTTTGAGGTAGGCGAACAGAATGACGCCCACCGGCCCGACCTTGGCCTTGTTGGCGGGCCAGGTCAAGCCATCGAGGCGTCCGAGGGCGATTTCGAAAGGATCGACCCACAGAACATCGTCGAAGAGGAAACCCTGCTTGCCGAGCTTGGAGCCCATGATGCCGGGAAGGATGATCACGCGCGGTCCGCCGCGAACCGTGCGAGTGGCGGCCTCCTGGCCAAGGCTCTGTAACTCCTCGAACAGCTCGGAGCCAAAGTAATCTTCAAGCAGTCCAGCCTGTGCGCCGGACTGCAGCGCGGGCTCGACCTCGTCGTCACGCAGGCGGAACGCCGATCGCCGGTCCGATGAATTCGCTGCGAGAGGAGTTTCGGCAGGGGCCTGCCGACGGGGCGACTTCCTGGCAGTGGTCGACTTCTTAGCGGGCATTCAGAATCCTCCTGGTCTTCCCAAAACTGTCGAACTATTATGCGTGAAAAGCACCTGAAAAAGCAGCAAGATTCAAATAAAAATTGGTGTGCGGGATGCACGGGCTATGCCAGCAGAGCTCTACCGGCAATAATAGACAGGTCAGCCATGACCCACGCGGAACTGAAAGCGAAGCTTCGCAAGATCGAGGCGCTCTACGCTGGAGCGACGACACCCGGGGAGCGGCTGGCCGCCGAGGCCGCTATCAAACGCATCAAGCAACGGTTGGACGAGTTCGCCCGTACCGAGGATTCGATCGAGATGCGTTTCCGTATCACCGATACGTGGAGCCGGCAACTGTTCTTAGCTCTGTGCCGGCGCTACGGACTCAGGCCCTTCCGCTATCCCCGGCAGCGGTACACGAGTGTGATGGTGAAAGCGCCACGGTCATTTATTGACCGCACGCTCTGGCCTGAGTTTCAGGAAATCAACTCCGCTCTCGAAGGCTATCTCTCAGCCATTACCAACAGGATCATCCGGGAACAGATCTACCAGGATGCCGGCGAGGCGCCTGAGACAGGGTAAGCGGCGGTGTCTACAGCGGGGTAAGATGGAGGCCCCGCACCATCACCGCCATGCCCTCGAATTGATCGCCGGCATGGACCTGGATGCCGATGCTGCCTGGGGCCAAAAAGGTATCGTCGTGGGTGGCGACGATTTCAGCGCCGTTCTGGATGACCTGGATCCGCTCTTCCCTGGCGCGAATACGCAGGCGATTCCAGCCGTCTTTGTTGACCGTGGCGGGGGCCCGGTTCTCGGCGATGAAGGCTTTGCCCATGCAGTAGAGGGAACCGGAGAGAACACCGGGGTGGCTGGATTGGTCGATGAAATCGACCTGGTAGCCGGTCCTGGGAGCGCTCCGGCGAAACCAGATGCCGCTATTGCCCGGCCAGCGCATTTTCCACTCGGCTTCCAGCTCGAAGTCGGCCCAGAGGCCTTCGGTGAAAAGGTCGCCGGCCGCGCGGTTGGGTCCCTGCCGGCCGACGATGGCGCCGTCCTCGACGCTCCAACCGGCGTTGCCTTCGGCTCGCCAGCCGGTGAGGGTCTTTCCATCGAAGAGGGAAATCGCCTGTCTTGCCGCTCTTGCCGCCCGTGGCGCCAAAATGATTCCAGCCCCGAAGCAACGTCTCGAGATAATTGCCGGCATTGGGTATCTCCTAAAACTATGCGATCTTCGGGAGCTCATAGCCCTTGCGCCGCGGCCGCGAGAGCAGCGAGTTTGCCTGCTCGTCGCCATCGAATTGCTCGGCTGCGGGATCCCACTTGAGCTTCCGGCCAAGGTCGCGGGTGATGTTGACCAGGTGGCAGAGCGACGTCGCACGGTGGCCGGCCTCCACGTGTGCATTCGGCTGGTTGCGCGAGCGAATGCAATCCAGGAAGTTCTGGATGTGATACCGGTTCTCGCCTGGCCCTTCCGGCGTGATCGGGGGGGCTCCGTCGAGCAGTTCGGGCGGGTCGGCCACGCAACTGCCGCGCTTGATCTCGATCATGCCGTTGTCCCCCTTGAAGATGGCGCCGAGATCCGAGTGGTCGCGCTCGGGACCTTCGAGTTTGAGTACGGCGCCGCTTGCGTATCGCATGGTCACCTTGGCCCCGATCCGCCAGGCTTCGGGTTGCATTTCGACGGGGCCGGTGTCGTCGGCGCCGAGCGCGCACTGTACCTGGTCGAGCGAATGTGTGCCCCAGCCGGTGACGCCCCAGCTCTGTCCGCCGCCGTCATAGTCCCAGTAGATCGGCCAGCGGTGCTGCAGCCAGGGATGATAGGGCCGCAGTTCGGTCTGGTTGCACCACTGGTCCCAGTCAGTGCCTTCGGGCATTTTCTGAGCCGGTATCGGATACCATCCGGTCGGGGGGCGGAAGTTGCAGACGATGATTTCGCGCACTTTGCCCAGGCGGCCCTGGCGGATCTGGCGGCTCGCCCAGGCGTTGATCGGGATGGATCGCTGCTGGGTGCCGGTCTGCAGGATCCGGCCGTAGCGTTTCGCGGCGTTGACCAGCGCCCGGCCCTCGGCGACCGTCAGCGTCAGCGGTTTCTCGCCATAGACATCGAGACCGGCCTCCATGGCGTGAATCATGATCAGGACGCGGGCGTGGGTCGTGGTCTCGACGAAGACCGCGTCGAGCTGCTCGTCATCGAGCATGCGGCGATAGTCGTAATACCTCTTCCACCGCGCGCCGCTCGGCTTGATCTGTGTGACCTGCTCGACGGCCTCGCGGGCGCAGTCCGCAACGGCGACGATGTCTGCCTGAGGGAACTCCTCGTGCCGGATGAGCCAACTGGCGCGTCCGCCTACGCCAATGAAGCCGATCCGGAGACGATCATTGGCGCCGAGCGCCGCCGGCCGCACGAGGTAGGGAGTTGCGGCCGCTGCCGTTCCGCTGATGAATGAGCGTCGATTCATGAGTACGTCCTTTCCATGGCCGATCCGCCGCCGGCTCCCAGCCCACCGCGCTTCGGCCCTCTGAACGCCGATTCTATGTCACTGCGAGCGGCGGTGCGACTCCGGAAGCTACGCGGCATCCGCCCGGGCGGTTTCCGTATCGGTTTTCTTGGGATAGTCTTTGCCGATCACCATGCGCCGGTGTTGATAGCCCATCAGGAATCCAAACATCGCGTGGGTTGCAAACCAGCAAGTCACGCCGCCGGCGCCGAGATGCCTCATGGCCTTTTCGCTGTACACGGCGCTGCCGCCGGTGGCGACCACGTGCCGCCGGCAGTCCAGCGAAAGTAGAACCCGTTCTTCGATCCGCCGCAACGCCAAGTAGCCCTCACGGTCCACGATCGCCTGCAACGAGCGGTCCTGGTCGACCTGGATCAACACATCGGTATCCACGAAATCGCGCGCCGTCTGTTTGGCCAGCAAGACGCCGACCGTACTCTTGCCGGCGCCGGGCATGCCGACCAAAACCACATTCCTTGTGTCCGATCCGTTTCCCGTCCCGTTCATTTCCTGTGCCGCCTTTCCGTTCTTGCTCCGGCCGCGCCCGCGCCCCGGCCTCACCCCTGTCAGCGCGTGACTCTACC
>CAYLSS010000646.1:0-3666 GCA_964385765.1 uncultured Solibacteraceae bacterium | reverse complement strand
GGGAGAATGCGCTGCCGGCCTTCCCGGCGGGCGATTGGCTCCGTTCGTTTCCCCAACCTGAAGATCGTCGCGGCGTTCTGGGGCTAAATTACGGTCTTGGGATGAGGAACGGCGGGCCCGACATCAGGTCCGCGGGGCCGAGGAGAAGCGAAAAGGAGAAGAACCGGCTGAAGAAACCCTCGGCGTTATTGACCCGGACCCAACTGATCAGCGCCTCTTCACCCGGATCCGAGAAGAAGCCCACACCGCCCGCTTTATGTCGAGGGTCACTCCAGATGTCGACGATCTGGCCGTTGATCATGGTGCTGAAACGGTCGTCCCGCACCTGGAGGTGAATCCGGTAGGGCGTATTGGCCTCGACCGTCATGGGCAAGGGAAGCTGGACCAGGTCGGTCTTGTGGCCGGCCTCGACGACGTAGTGAACGATTTCCGGGCGGGGCGGGCCGCCGGGGCCGGGGATGGCGATCTTGGTGGCGTAGTAGTTTGTGGCACTGGTCGCGCGGAACGCCCACCCCATCGCCTTGGTTTCGATCTGACCCTGGAAGATCATCTGATAGTCCGACATGGACATTGTTGGCTTCCACAGGCGCAGCTTGCCCAGGCGGACCTTACCGGCTTCGCGTCTCCAGCCATCAGAATTATTTATAGTCGCCACCCAATCTTCCAGGCCGGTACGGAAGTCTTCGGTGTAGTCCACGGAGGGCGCTCCGGGGATGAGTTGGCGAATCTGCGGGGGGATGCCGAACGAGCGGTGATTGGGGCGCGGCGCCGGCGCCTGACCGTCACCGGGAGGGGCGACCAGGACCACGAAGATCACCAATACAAGCAGGAGGATTCCTCCCGCCGGGCTGACGCCCGAACCGGTGGTCTTCTTCTTCTCGTCGCCAAGACCAGGTGTGATCAGCCACGGTTCTTCCAGCTCGTCGAAATCCCCTGCGTCGCGTAATGCGCGAGCCGAAAGTCGCCGAGCCGTTCTGCGGTGGCGATCGCTACAGTGTTTCTGGTCCCATAGGCGACGGAAGAGTCCGATCTCTTTTCCGCAGACCTGACAACGCATGCCGGAACTTCTTCTCTATATTTATTCTATGTGCGCCGAAGCCCAATTCCCATGGCGTAGGTGGTAAGTCCCTGGAAAATAGGGGCAACACGCTGACACCGGCGTAAGGATTGTCGTTGGCGCGCGACACTTCCGATCATCCTCCCCATCGACGGATTTTGAGAATACAATAGGCGAAGAGAAGTGGAAAATGTCCGACTCCGATGAGCTGTTCCCCGAGCCGGTGGAGATTCCGATCACCGATGTATTCGACCTGCACAGCGTGCCGCCGCGCGACGTGCGTGATGTCGTGGAGGCCTATCTGGAGGAGGCCCGGGCACGCGGATATCGGGCGCTGCGCATCATTCATGGCCGCGGAACCGGCGTGCAGCGGGCGATTGTACGGTCGGTTCTCGAACGAACGCCATTCGTAAGATCGTATGGCGATGCGCCGGCCGATGCCGGTGGATGGGGCGCGACCGTAATCACACTAGAATAAGAGGTTGGGGTGTATCGCTGATGAAAAACGCACTGGGACCACTGCCCACCAGAACCTATGACCGGGCTATGAACTCCGAAATTGAACGTCTCGACCATCAGTTCGAGGTGATCGTGACGGATGTCAAGGGGATGGTGGGAGCACTGAACGATGACCAGCTCAACTGGAATCCGGGTGACGGCCGATGGTCTGTCGCCCAATGTATAGAACACCTGAACATGACGAACCGCCGGTGGCTTCCGCTATTCAAACAGGCCATTGAACAGGGCCGTAGCCGAGGTTGGCATAGCGACGGCCCGTTTTCGTACGGCTACCTTGCCCGCCTGTTTCTGCGTATCGTGGAACCGCCGTACAAGCTGAAGGTGAAGACGCCGAGAGAGTTCATGCCCGGCGAACGCATTGCAGGCGACAAACTGACCGAAGAGTTCGTTGCCCTGCACGAGCGCGTGCGCGACCTTCTCCGTGCGGCCAATGGACTCGATCTGAGCCGCATCAAGGTGCCCTCGGCCTTCGCGTCGTGGCTGAAGTATCCTCTCGGCGCCGGCTTCTGGATTCTGTCGGCTCATGACCGCCGCCACATCTGGCAGGCGCGCGAGCTCATGCAAACGCCAGAATTTCCAATCTAATAACTAAGTTCAGTAGTCAGGCAGGAGAGGACTTCACGGTAAGCCGGCGGCAGGTTCGTCCGGCGGCGGGAGGCGGGTGTCGAATTACAGGCGGCTGATGCGCCCCACCTCGCGAAACGGGACAGCGATCTCGCTGAGTGGCGCGCCAACCACCTCGATGCGATTCAGGTCTCTCGTGCCGATACCCCGGTGTTCGGCGAGATTGAGTGTGCTGTCGCAATCCTCGAAGGGCGGCCTTCCCCGGACGGCCATGGGGTCAAAGCCCATGGCGGCCATGCCCACGGCATCGGTCGTCACCGGATTGGTTCCCGCGATCAACACGCGCGGCTGCACTGGGTGGAGCTTGTACCGGCCGCCGCGCTCTACCCAGGGTCCCTCACCGCCGGTCACCGACGCGATTCCATCCATGATGGACAGATGGATGGGGCGCGCCATACCGAGGTCCACGACGATTCGCGGGACGCGATAGCCGCCGCCTTCGCCGGACGTCCCGAAGCGGATCTCCTGGGGGGCGCTCTTCGAGGGCTGGCGGTATCCCGTATGGAACATGTTGCGTCCGCCGTTGGGCGTCAGGGCCGGCTCGTCCTCGCCCGCGCCGCTACCGTAGATGGTTGGAGGGGCGATGCCGAAAAGATTTTTCATTGCCAGCGTGACGCCGGCCGTGATGTGCTCCTTCAGCTTGGCGATAGAGACGAAGACATCGCAATCGGCATAGGAGTGGTTCAGATCGAAGCCCGGGTAGATGTAGCCGTCGCCGGCGACCATCATCCGCGAGTAATCCTTGCCGTAGCCGAGGAATGCGGTGTTCTCGAATTCGACTTTGGGCGCCGCGCCTGAAAGATCGTTCGGCTCCCAGCCGGCCTGCAGCATGTGCTCTTCGAGAGGGGCGGCGCCTTGTGAGAAACTCTCCAGGATCCGGATGCACCGGGCGCCCGCCTTGCCGATCGAGTAAACGACGGCGCCAATCACAGCCGGATGCGTCCAGTAGGTATCGCCGGCCGGATGGTGTCCAAAGCGGATGTTGGCCGTCCCGGTCATGTTGACTTTGATGGCCACGGTCTTGCCTTTCACGAGCCGGCCGAGACCTCCCAATTGGTCGAACATCCGGTCCATGACGGGCATCATTTCAGGGCCATAGGTGTCGCAGCGTCCGATTGCTACCGGCGCCGACGGCGCCGCCCGCAACGGCCGAACCGCGGCCAACCCGGCCGTGGCGGTCAACCATTCACGGCGAGACCATCGCTTGTCTTCTCTCTTCCCGCATCCCATCCTCAGTCCTCCAATTCGACGGCGGCATATGTCTCGAACGGCGGCAGCGGAACCTCGGCCCCCATGCGCGATTCGATTATTTCCACCTGTTTGGCCATGTCGAGCGTAAAAACCCTGGCGCTGCGGTACGGGGTGGTGAAACCGAGCGTGACCGCGTCCAACCTCGCGCTGCGTCCCCCGTAGTTCACCAGGTGGACGACACCGCGACGGCCGTCTCGAGGCGCCAGATAGTGAGC
>CAYLSS010000645.1:0-3668 GCA_964385765.1 uncultured Solibacteraceae bacterium | reverse complement strand
GGCACGGAAGTGGAGATCGCGCTCGAACCGGCCGGCTTGCATGAAGGCATTGTGGTAACGGCGTCCCGCCAGGAGACAGGTACGGCGCGGCTGTCTTTGCCCACGGCGTTGGTGTCCGGCGAGCGACTTAGCGAGAAACTTCCGGTCAACCTCGCGCAGGCGTTGTTCGAGATTCCGGGCGCCACCTGGGTGAATGCGGGGGCGTTCCGCGGCAGACCCGTGATCCGTGGGCTGGACAGCAACCGCATCCTGGTACTGGTCAACGGGGAGCGGCTGAACAACAATCGCACGTCGACCGGCCAGAGCGGCATCGAAACGGCGCTGGTAGCTGTGTCCGACGTCGAGCAGGTGGAGGTGGTACGCGGACCCGGTTCGGTGATGTATGGGAGCGACGCATTCGGAGGCGTGATCAACATCAGAACCCGCGGCGCTCTGCCGAGAGATAGCTTTCGGGTAGGCGCTCGTCTGGGGGCCGCGACGTTTCCGAACAGTGACGGCACCCGCGCTCACGCGGAGGTGTCGGCCGGTAACCAGTGGTTCAGCGCGCGGGCGCGGGGATCGGTCGGGGCGATCGACAACTATCGCACGCCCGATTCCACGGTCCATTTTTCCGGTGTCGACGAGAACAGCGCTCTCGGCGAGCTGCGCCTCTTTCCGGGCGCCGATCAGAGTCTTTCCTTTCGGTTCCTGCATCGGGGCGGCTACAACTTCGGCCTTCCAAGCCTCGATCCGGATCCAACATTTCTGGCGCTGTTTCCGTTCAGCAAGCTGACAAAGTACAGCGGCAGCTACAACAAGAACTTCAGTTCGACGTGGCTGTCATCGGTCCGGTTGAGCCTCTATCGCCAGAATCAAAATCGTGACTTCTTCAACCGAATAAACGCCGGGCCGTTCACCCGGATCTTCAGCGATACGGTGACGGATGTCCAAAGCACGGGCTTCGATCTGCAGGCCACGTCGCTTCCGTCGCTGAACCATGTTCTGACCTACGGCGTCACATACTATCGCGACCGCAACCGCGACTTCCGGCTACAGATCATGGCTGGCGCCGGACCCGCGCCGATTGTTCTGGACAATGCGCCCAGCGTTCCGAACTCGACTTTTTCCGGAACGGGATTTTTTCTTCAGGACCAGTTTGAGCCGGTCAGCCGGGTTCGAATCACAGCGGGTCTCCGCGGTGACCGTTTCGTGGTGGAGACATTACCGACACAAAACTTCAATCCTGATGTAGCAGCGGCCATCCAGGGGACCGACACCGATAGCGCGATCAGTGGAAACATCGGAGCCAGCATCGATGTGGGTGGGGGCTGGATTGTAAGCGGCAATCTGGGTCGCGCGTTCCGTGCCCCCAACCTCTTCGAACGCTACTTCTTCGGACGCGGTTCCGTGGGCGGATTTATCGTGCCAAACGCGGATCTACAACCGGAAACGTCACTCCAGATCGACACTGGCATACATTTTCGAAGGGGTCCGGTAAACAGCTCGGTGAACTACTTTTTGAATCATCTCAGTGACCTCATCAGTTCGGCAGCAGGCACATTCAATGGTTCGCCGACACTGGGAGGCCAGCCGGTTTTCCAGAACGTCAACATTGAGAAGGCCCGTATTCAAGGGATCGAGGCATCCACCGAGTTCTCGTTCAGCGGGCTGGGGGGAGAGTGGAAACCGACGTTCAGCGCGGCCTGGCAAAGAGGGGACAACCGGGCGAGTGGGGAGCCCTTGCCGCTGATCGCGCCATTTGTCGGCCACGGCCGGCTACGGTGGTCGCCGCGAAGATCGAGAATGTGGAGCGAGTTCGGGACCGTGCTGGTGACCGGAAGCGATCGTGTTCCTCCCGGCTTCACGCCGATTCGGGGTTACACCACCTTTGTATGGCGCGGAGGCTATGAACTGGTTCGCGGCGAGCATGGTTTGGGGGCTCGCCTGCCGGCGGGCATCGCATCCATCAATTTCCACGCGGGGCTCGAGAATCTTGGAAACCGAACATACTATGGCCTGTTCGAAACGGTCCCACAGCCGGGCCGGGACTTCCGCTTCGGCATCGATTTGAGCTTTGACAGCAGCGCCCGGTAGATGAAGGCCGAGTAAGTACAGGAAACAGGAGAGATTAAATGCAACAGACAGGTACGATAGTCGTCACGTTGATTGCCTTCGCCCTGGCGGCACAGGCACACTTTGTCTTTGTTGTACCGGAACAAGGCGGGATGAGCGCGAAGGTGATTCTGAGCGAAACGCTCGAACCGGATCCGCAAGTCGATACCGGGTTGATCGGCGACACTAAGCTGAGTTTGAGGGATGCGGAAGACCGCGAGGCGCCGCTGATGCTGGCCCGCGCGGGCGACATCTACACGACACCTCTGTCCGGCAGTGGAACACGCGTGATCCACGGGTTCACCGACATTGGCGTCATGAATCGCGGGATCGCGCACCTGTTGCTCTACTACCCAAAGACGATCTTGGGGGATCCTTTTGACCCCAAGACGAAAGTCGGGGAGGGCGCCGTGGTTGAGATCGTGCCACGCGGTAGTCCCGGAGATTTGAGACTTCAGCTTGTGGCGCGCGGGGAGCCGAAGGGGAACGCCGAGATGACAGTCATCCTGCCGGACGGTACCGAGAAGATCGTGAGGACGGATGAGAGCGGCGAGACCGAGCCCTTCACCGAAAGCGGGCGGTACGGTGCGTGGGCGCGTTTCTGGGAACGGAAATCCGGCGAACGGGAGGGTGAGAAGTACGAGCAGGTTCGCCACTACGCCACAATCGTCTTCGACGTGGGACCGGCAACTTCTAGAGCCGCTCCGGGTGTTGAAAGAACGGCCACGCATTTCGGCACGTTGCCCGAGGCCGCTTCGAGTTTTGGTGCTGCGGTAAGCGATGGATGGCTGTATGTCTACGGAGGTCATATCTCGCCTACTCACGTCTACTCGACGGAGGCTGTTTCCGGGCGCTTCAGCCGTATGCCCCTTGCCGGCGAGCCTGTCTGGGAAGAGCTTCCAGGCGGCCCTGCCCTGCAGGGTATGAACCTCGCCGCCCACGACGGCTTCATCTATCGGGTCGGCGGGATGGCGCCGCAGAACGAGGCCGGTAAGGCTGCCGACAATCACTCGGTGGCGGACAGCGCGCGCTTCAATACGGAGACCAGGGAATGGGAGGCTCTCCCTCCGCTGCCCGAACCGCGCTCTTCCCATGATGTGGTTGTGGTTAACAACCGCCTGTTTGTGGTCGGCGGCTGGACGCTGGACGGGGACCAACAGGAATGGCTGGACACCTTCGTTGTCATGGACCTCGCGTCCGATGAATTCGAGTGGAGAAGCTTCCCTCAACCTTTCCGCCGGCGGGCGCTGATGGCAGCCGGGCTGGAGGGCAAGATGTATGTGATCGGGGGCTTCAGCGAGCAGGGCGAGATTCTGCGAAACGTATCCATTTACGATCCCGAAACCAGGGAATGGAGAGAAGGTCCCAAGCTGCCGGAGGACGACCCGACTGCCGGATTCGCACCGGCCGCCGGAGTCCACAACGGACGGTTGTATGTGAGCATCTCTGACGGAACGCTGCTTCGGCTGGATGAGCCGGGCCATACTTGGGAAAGGGTGGGCGCCGGAACGCCGAGACTCGCCCATCGAATCGCATTCCGGGACGACACGGTGCTGGTCATGGGCGGCGCGGCCGAC
>CAYLSS010000644.1:0-3679 GCA_964385765.1 uncultured Solibacteraceae bacterium | reverse complement strand
ACTGCAGAGGGATCTCCTCCAGCACGCGGTCGCCATCCACGAGGGCGATGCTGCCGAACTCGCTGGTTACATCGATGCTCAAAATGCGCGCCATGCTTACTCCGCGAGTGTGAGCACGCGGCTCAGCGAGTAGACCTTGCCCAGCCCGTTCATTCCAATGAGGCGTAAATTGATGTTCGCCGGCAAACGCTCGACAATGCCGGGCGGCACCCGAAACTCGCCCCTGTCGCCGGTGGCCAGGACCCGATAGCCGTGCGCCCCGCCCGTTACGTCGCCGACAAGAAGGTACTTCATCTGGCGGCTCGCGCGGGTTTCGCTGGTCAGCTTGACCTCGAACCGAACGGGCTTGCCGGCAGGGATCGGGCCATCGGACGGCTCGATGAGCCCGTAGGGCAGCATTTTCGGATTCAGCTCGACCGCCTGCATCAGCACCGGGCGGGAGGCGAAATGCCACTTCTCGAGCATCGATTCCTTCTGATCGTCCCGCGACAGATGCAGCACCCAGTCATGTTCGCTGTCTGGCGGACTCGCGGAGAAGCGTTCTCCCTTGTACTTATCCGCTTTCTTGATCTGCAGGGCTTCGCCGGTGATCGGGTTAAACCACCAGACATCGTACTTACGTTTTTCGGTCAGCAGCTCGACGGGTCCCGGCTTTTCGAGATAAACGATGTACTCGACTCCAGTAAGCGCCAGCGCCCGCCCGCCATCTACATCGAAATACGGCTCCAGCTCCCAGTGCCGCGTCCGGGAAAAGAAATCGTACCAGTGGGTCATCTGCTCCGCTCCGGGAGCATCGAGATACTCGGGGCTGGGCTCGATCCGCCGGCCCCCGTAAGTGCCGGTGTTGCCATAGGTCGGATACTGGCCATTCATCGTGTTGTTCCACAGGCGTTTGCGAAAGGTGTCCGTATCGACGTGATGGTCGTGCGACGCTCCGGCGCCCGAGTTCTCGTAGGCGAACTCGGTGTTGACCTGCGGGACGGAGTAGAGCTGATGCTCGATGGCGCCCAGTGCATCGGACGAGGACTGGTAGGCGATATAGTCCATCCAACCGTCCGGCAATAGCGGTGCGGAGGTAGCCACCGTATGGGTGGTGCGCGGATGGTCATACGGGTCCAGCTTCTTGATCAGGTTGCCGATCTCGCGCAGCACGCGGCGACCTTCCTCGTACTCCTCGAACTCCTGGACGCCCTGCCAGGTGACGTTCATGGCGGCGTAGCGTGCGACGATATACCGGACATAGGCCTCGCGCTCGCGCCAGGAGGGAAAGAATTCGGCCAGGTGGTTGCGGTCGCCGCCGAGGACGAGGTCGGCGACGATGCCTCGTTCGTTCATGTAGCGGATCCGCGAGTCGAGTTCGCGGAAGTAATCGGTGTTCGGCGTGCTGGCATCGATGTAGGCGGCGTCGACGCCCGGAAAGTTGCCGAACACCAGGCCGCGGATGTGATTGAACTTCTGCTCGGCGCGCTTGTTGACCATCTGCTCGAAGAAAGCGCGGTCGATGACGGCGAAGCGATAGCTGGTATCGCCCATCCAGAGATGGGGGATCGGGCGCACGTCGGCCTCGGTGTAGGAGAAGTGGTGCGTGTTGGCCACTCGCACGAAGCCCTTCGAATTCGAGGGGACCGCGTTGAAAGAAGCGACCTGTCCGTCCCAACGGGCGATATTGCTGGTCAGGCGGAAGTCCCAGCGGCCGGGAATCAAGGGCGCAAAGCGGATCACGAGCCGCCGCCCGCCGTCCCAGAAAGCATTCACGAGGTAGGTATCGGCCTCGGGCGACCGGAACTCGGCGTGCAACTCGACCGTTTGATGAGGCTTCGGATGTTGGCCCGCTGCCGCGTCGTTCAGCTCGAATACAAGATCGCACGGCGAGTAGGTCGGCGTGTCGGGGCACGTGGGCTGCGCCGCCGCGACCGCGAGCGATGTTATCAACAAGAGCAACGTGCGATATATCATTGTTTCTAGTTTAATAAGGAGTCGCGGACCAGATGAGAGACCTGACCCGAGAATGTGAGAACCGTTATGTCAGATAGCAATCGTCGCCAATTCCTGAAATCTTCCGCCGCTGCCGTGGCCGCGCCGGCTTTGGCCAGCAGTTCGCGGAGCCCGAATGACCGTATCCGGGTCGGCATCGTCGGCCTGCGGGGCCGCGGCCGCTCGCTCATTGAAGCCTTCCATGACCTCGCCGATGACAACGTGGAGATCGCCACCTTCTGTGACTGCGACGATAACGTGATGTCCGAGCGCCTCGGCGACTACGAGAAGCTCTCCGGCAAGAAGCTGAACACGGCCCGGGACATGCGCGAGGTGCTCGACGATCCCGATATCGATGTCGTCGGCTTCGCGACTCCCAACCACTGGCACTCGCTCGGCGCCATCTGGGCTTGCCAGGCGGGCAAAGATGTCTATGTCGAGAAGCCGGGCTCGCACAACATCTTCGAAGGCCGGCAGGTGATCAATGCGGCGGCCAAATACAAGCGCATCGTGCAGCACGGCACACAGAACCGCTCCAGCCCGAACATCATCGCCGGAATCGAGCAGCTCAAGGCGGGCGTGATCGGCCGCGTCTACATGGCCCGGGGCATTGCCTACAAGAAGCGCCGCGGATTCCAGCGGATCAATGAAACGGCCGTCCCGGACGGACTGGATTGGGACATGTGGCAGGGCCCGGCGCCGTTCCACCCTTACGCCCCTGAGCGCCACCGCGGCTGGCATCTGCTGTTCGACTACGGCAACGGGGACATCGGCAACCAGGGTGTCCACGAGCTAGACATCATCCGCTGGGGACTTGGCCTTGACGACCATCCGACGAAGGTCGCCTCAATGGGGGGCGTCTATGTCGACCGCGGCGCCCAGGACTACCCGCAGATTCACACGGCCATGTACGAGTGGAAGGACCGCGATCTGCTGGTGACCTTCGAAACCCGCAGCGGATTCACCAACGCCGAAGCTGGCATGGGCAAGGAGTTCATCTTCCTGGACCAGCGCAACGCGGTCGGCGTGATCTTCCTCGGCACCGAGGGCTATATGATCATACCCGACTACTCGAGCTACTATACGTTCCTCGGCCCAAAGAAGGAGCCCGGGCCGAAAGCCGAGGCCGGCGGCATGGTCCGCCAGCTTGCCGTGCCGCGGCGCCGTGGAGCGTATGCCGTGGGCGAGGGCAACATCACCAACTTGCCCCATTTCGCCAGCTTCATCCGGGCCGTACGCAGCCGCGACGAATCCGAATTGCGCGCCGGGCCCCACGATCTGCACTACTCCTCAGCGCTATGCCACCTGGCCAACATGTCATTCCGTACGAGCCGGATGCTTCACTTCGATCCGCGGACCGAAAAGTGCATCGGGGATGAAGACGCGAACAAGCTGCTGACAAGGAAATATCGGGAACCGTATATCGTGCCGGAGAAGGTGTAGGCAGGTATCTCGAGAATACAGCCCGGTCCTTGTCGGGGCGGCGCGGCCGGGTCGACGTCAGCTTGCCGTGTGGGATTGCGTGCGAGAGCGCTCAATCGTTTCGACAAAAAGGTCGCGAAGGTGCTTGAGGTGGTGAATTGTATCGAGCGAGAGATCCGGGCCTTCTGATTTGCGATCGAAGTAGAACAGGCCTAACGGGATACCGCAAACCACCACCGGCATCAGCCCAAACGATTTCGAACGGACCGCCTGGCCGAAAGGC
>CAYLSS010000643.1:0-3680 GCA_964385765.1 uncultured Solibacteraceae bacterium | reverse complement strand
CAAGACCGTGATGCTGCGGACGGACCTCGACGCGCTCCCGGTGGTCGAGGAGACCGGGCGCCCCTATGCCAGCAAAGTAAAGGCCACCAACGACGCCGGTCTTGACGTCGGCGTCATGCACGCCTGCGGTCACGACATGCACATGACCTCATTCATCGGCGCCGCCCGGGCGCTTGCGAAGCTGAAAGATCAATGGAGCGGCACGCTCGTGATGATCGGCCAGCCGGCTGAGGAACTCGGGTCGGGCGCTGAAGCGATGCTCGAAGACGGGCTCTACGAACGCTTCCCCAAACCGGACTACGCTATTGCGCTTCATGCCAACCCGGAAATGAAAGCGGGCACCGTCGGGTACGTGCCCGGATACGCTCTGGCCAATGTGGATTCGGTCGACGTTACTGTTCGCGGCGTCGGCGGTCACGGATCCAAACCCGAAGGAGCGAAGGATCCCATCGTGCTTGCCGCCCAGATCATCATGGGACTGCAGACGATTGTGAGCCGTGAGATAAGCCCGCTCGATTCGGCGGTAGTTACGGTCGGTTCGATCCATGGCGGCACGAAGCACAACATCATCTCGAACGAGGTCCGGCTGCAGCTTACAGTGCGCTCATACAAGGACCGGACCCGCGAGCAAGTACTGGCTTCGATCCGCCGGATCTCCGAGAACACGGCGCGAGCCTTTGGCATGCCCGAGGACAAGCTGCCGATCGTCGAAACATCGACTGAATACACTCCGGCCACTTACAACAATCCAGCGCTCGTGGACCGGCTTGTGCCGGGCTTGCAGCGGCTGCTTGGTTCCGAGAACGTAATCCAGCAGGATCCGGTGATGGCCGGTGAGGATTTCTCCGAGTATGGCCGGACGCCGGACAAGATCCCGATCTGCATGTTCTGGCTCGGGACCATCGACAAGGAGCGCTTCACAGCAGCGCGGGAGTCCGGAAGCAGTTTGCCGACCCTGCATTCACCCCTGTTTTGGCCGGCGCTGCATCCGACCATTGAGACCGGCGTCAAGCTGCTGGCTTCGTCCGCGCTCGAGTTGTTCCGGTAGCCGGCACAGACCGATGTCCCTCGAGAAGTATCGGGAGAAGCGCCGTTTCGAATCGACGCCCGAACCCGCCGGTAAGGCAGGCCCTGCAGGTGGACCTGAGCATTTTGTCGTTCAGGAACACCGTGCGCGGCGGCTGCATTGGGATCTGCGGCTGGAAGTGAATGGCGTGTTGCGATCATGGGCAGTGCCAAGAGGCCCCACGCTCGATCCGGCCGAGAAGCGTCTGGCGGTGCGCACTGAGGACCATCCACTCGACTACCTGACATTCGAAGGCCGAATCCCGGAAGGTAACTACGGCGCCGGAACAATGATCGTTTGGGACGCCGGCCTGTTCGTGCCCAAGGGCGACCCTGATGCCGAGATACAAAAGGGCGAGCTGAAGTTCTCGCTCAAAGGCCACAAGCTTCGGGGCGAGTTTGCACTGGTCCGGTTAAGGCCCCGTGAGGAGTCGAAGCAGGAAGAGTGGCTGCTCCTCAAGCATCGGGACAGCTACGCGGATTCTGGCTGGACGATCGAGGATCACGGCGGCTCGGTGCTCCAGGTAAAACGCCCGGAACCCGCGGGGCTCGAGGGCGCGACGCCCGCGCCTTTGCCGGGGCGTATCGACGTCATGCTGGCATCGCCGCTGGCTGAAGCCTTCTCGAGCGAGGACTGGCTCTATGAGATCAAGTGGGACGGCATGCGAGCCGTGGCGACAGTGAGCCGCGGCCAGCTCAAGCTGCACGCCCGCAGCGGCCGCGAGGTTACCGCCAGCTTCCCTGAGTTGACGATGCTGGCCGAGCGAGTGATGGCGCGAGAGGCCGTGCTCGACGGAGAGATCGTCGTGCTCGAGCCATCCGGACAGAGCAACTTCGAACGACTCCAGCCGCGGATGCATGCCCGGCGGCCATCAGTTGTGGTGCGCCGGGACAATCCGGTCGACTACTACGTCTTTGACCTCCTCTACTGCGATGGATACGATTTGCGCGGCGTGCCGCTCGTCGAGCGGAAACGACTGTTGGAGCAAGTGCTTGATCCGCTCCCTCCGGTCCGGCTATCGGATCACATCCTCGCCAAGGGGCGCGACCTGTATCGCCTTGCCTCCGAGCGCGGCGCCGAGGGCATTGTCGCCAAGCGCCTCTACAGCGTGTATGCGCCCGGCCGCAGTGAAGACTGGCTGAAGGTGAAGTCGGTAAAGGAACTCGACGCGGTAATCGGCGGCTTCACTCGGTCACGGAGCGCGGGACGCGCGTTCGGGGCCCTGTTGGCTGGCCTATTCGACGGAGACCGGCTCGAGTTCATCGGGGGTGTCGGCTCGGGCTTCTCGGGAAGGGTGCTCCAAGAGTTGGCGGCGAAGCTGAAGCCGCTCGTGACCGATGAGCCGCCGTTCGCCGAGGCGCCGGAGGTCAAGGAGGAAGTCACCTGGGTCAAGCCGGAGCTGGTGGCCAGGATCGCATACCGCGAGTTGACCAGTGATCGGCGGCTCCGCGGCCCCGTATATAAAGGATTGCGTGACGACATCTTGCCGGATGAGTGCACGGTTCGGACCGAGACGCCGCGCGGCCAGCCGACCACGGTACAGGTGACCTCGGCAATCCCGGTTCTTAAGGATGAAGAGGCGATTGAAGCCGAGTTGTCCGGAGGAAAGCGCGACGAGGTGATCCTCGAGATCGACGGCAAGCCGGTTCGAGTGCGAAACCTGAATAAGACTTACTTTCCGGAGCCGGGTTATACCAAACGCAGGTTATTGCACTGGTATTACCGAATCGCTGAACTCTTGCTGCCGTTCTTGAGAGGCAGGCCGCTCGTGCTGCATCGATATCCCAACGGCGTCGCCGGCAAACCCTTCTACCAGAAAGACGCCGGCCTTGAGCGTCCTGAGTGGATCGACAGCGTGACGCTTGCCTCCGAGGGAGGCAGGCGCGACGAAATCACTTACTATGTGGCGAATGACCGTGCGGCGCTGCTTTTTCTGACGAACCTCGGCTGCATCGAGCACAATCCCTGGTCGAGCAGCCTGCCGGATCTCGAGACGCCGGACTATTTCTTCTTCGACCTCGACCCGGTCGAAAACACGCCCTACGCGACGGTGGTAGCGGTGGCGCGGGAGTTTATGACTCTCCTCGAGGAGGCGGGCTGCCGCTACTTTCTCAAGACGTCCGGGGCGAGTGGGATGCACATCTATCTCCCGCTGGAGCGCGCCTATACTTACGATCAGGTTCGTGGGTTCGCCGAGATCGTGGCCCGGCTGGTCGCTGGGCGCCTTCCGGAGAAAACGACGCTTGCGCGGCAAAAGGAGAAGAGGCCGGCGGGCGCCGTGTATCTCGACTACTCGCAAAACGGATACGGGCGGCCGTTGGCGTCGGTTTATTCGGTCCGTCCGCGTCCCGAAGCTTCCATTGCGGCTCCGCTCCGCAAGAGCGAACTGCGACGGACACTCGAACCTTCCCGCTTCACGCTCGCGACCATGCCCCGGCGGCTGGCGAAAACAGGCGACCTTTGGTCCGGTTTCTGGGATTCGCGGCAGCGCATTGAGAAGGCGCTGGCCAGGCTGACGGAAGTGGTGTCAGGCTGATTGGCGCGGTGCTGAGCGGCAGGCGCGCGCCGCTCCACCCCAGAGACTGCTGCTAAGACAAGAATTCGGCCACCACCG
>CAYLSS010000642.1:3034-3687 GCA_964385765.1 uncultured Solibacteraceae bacterium | reverse complement strand
GCGCCGTCGAGAAACTGAACGTTGTCGCCAACGTATTGTGTGGGCGTGTTGATCTCGTGTGCGATTCCGGCTGACAGAGAGCCGAGCGATTCCATCTTCTGCGCCAGCACGTGCTGCGCCTCGGCGTGCCGCCGGTCCGTGACGTCCGCCCCGATCACGACCAAACCTTCGCACTGCCCGCCCGCCGCCAGGATAGGGCTGACGGTCATACCCAGGATGCGGTCCCCCCTGATGGGGTCCCTCATGCGGATATCCTTCATGCGAACCGGCTCGCTTCTCGATGCACACTGTGCGATCGCGTCCTTCACCTGCTCCCACGGCCAATCGATGGCCAGCGAATCGAATCGTTTCCCCCGTGCGTTGTCGGCTGCTATGCCGAGCAGTGCTTCGGCTGCGGGATTCCAGTTGGTCACCTCCCCGCTCGTGCGCAGCCCGATGCACAGTGACGGAATCGCAGCCAGCACCTGGCGTTCATGTTCCCGCAGGCGGGTCACTTCCTCGAGTGCGTACCTGAGCGCCCTTTCAGCCTGCTTCCGCTCGCTGATATCGTTCCCCACCGAGACGTAGTGAGTTACTTTACCGGAGCTATCGCACATCTTCGAAATCGCGAGCTCCACGGGAATGGAAGCTCCGTCTTTTGTCAGGTGCACCAT
>CAYLSS010000642.1:0-3024 GCA_964385765.1 uncultured Solibacteraceae bacterium | reverse complement strand
ACCATCTCGCCGGCAAAGCGGCCTTCTTCCTTCAGAACTTCAATTACGCCATGGGCGGCTGCCCGTCTCTCTGGGGGCAACAACAGTTCCACCACGTTCTTCCCCAGCGCCTCCTCCAAACTGTAGCCGTACAGCCGCGAAAACGCCGCGTTGACATACAGGATCCGCGGGCCAGCGCCTCCCAGGTTGCCGTCCGTGATCACCACCTGCTGGTCCGAAGAACGCACCGCCTCTTCGAGCATTTGAACTTCCGCTTCCAGGCGCTTCCGGTCTGTGACATCTTCAAAGCAATTGATGCTCGCCGTGTCACCACCTGGTTTCAAAGGAGCACTCGTGATCTTCAGCCACTGGATACCCCGTTTGCGGTCCAGGCCCACTATCGTCGGGCCAACCGCGGTTCTGGTCTCGAGGCACTCGAAAACCGGGGTTCGCTCGACCGGCATCGGAACCTCATGTTGGTCCACCACTTTGTGAGGAAAGTGCCGCAGGCTCGCCCCGGCTAAATCCTCCATCACGGGACCGAGAATCCGTTGAGCCGCTTCGTTCGCCGTCACCAGATGGCCGCTGATAGCGAAGACAACCAGCCCCACCGGAACCGAATCGAAGACCGCTTGGTTGAGCGCCTCGCTCGTGAGCAAGGCCTCGCGCATCCGTACATGGTCGGTGATGTCCCGGCTGATGCCGGCCAGTCCGATTACCTTGCCGCTGTCGTCCTGAAGCGGGATCTTCGTGGTGGACAACCAGCGCCGCTCGCCTTGGGCATCCAGGTAAGATTCCTCACGGTTCAACAGGGGCTCGCCCGTCTGGATTACCCGCTGCTCGTCCGCGAAAAAGCCCCTGGCCTCGTCCTCCGCAAAGAAATCAAAGTCGGTTTTGCCCCGGACCTCTTCCTCGCCGGCCCCCAGCAGCTTCAGGTGCGCGACGTTGTTGTGCAGGAAGCGGCTCCCCGTGTCTTTGATGTACATGAGATCGGGGAACTGTCTCATGATATTCGATAGCTGGATCATTCTTCGCCTCCTCCCCCGAAGCGGGTAGCCGCCAGAACTCCGAGCGGCTCATCGATCTTCTGCCAGCGGGCGAAGTTCCGTATGCGCGCCAGCAACGTCGGCGTGAGTTCCGTGCCTTTTCCTACGATGAGCTGCCTCTTCTTGGTGTAGATGCCTCCGGTGGTGATCATGCCGGCGTACAGATCGTCCAGGCTGACGGTCCGAAACTCGTAGCCGGCTTTGACCTTCACCACGGTGCTCTTCATCAGCTCCAGGATGTGAGGGTCGTAGCAGCCCTCCTCCGATCCCATCCTCGCCAGGGCCTCGCAGGCATCGGCTCCCTGCTGCGTCAGAGCGTCATAGTCGACCACCGCTTTCAGCACCCGCGCACCCAGTGGAATCTCTTTTCCGGCCACGTTTCCCTCGGGCGGCCCTTTTCCGTCAAACCGCTTGAGCTGCCACGCGATGCTTTCGGCCACTGCCTCCAGCCGTGGGATCTTCACAACCAGGTCCCGCCCCACCTGAGGGTGCTGGCTCCAAACCGTTTGCTCCCGATCAGTGAGCGCTTCGCCGCGATCCACCTTCTCCAGGATCTCGCCGGGAACGGCGACAAGTCCGACCTGGGACAAAAGCGCCGTCAGTTCGAGCTGCCAGGCATGCCCCGTCCCCAAGCCGGGTATCAATAAGCCGACCAGGGTTCGGATGCGGGACGTCCTCCCGAATGCCACTGGATTGACGAGCTCGAGCATCTCGGTAAGCAATTGCACGCTGCCGCTCAGCGTCTCCTCCAGCAACTCGCGCTCGGAGCGAACCAGCCGGTATTGTTCCAGCGCCGCATCCAACGCCTGGGTCAGATCCTCCACCGGGCACGGCTTGGTCAGAAACCGGAAGAGCTTCCCCTTATTCACCGTCCGGATGGCCGAATCCAGATCCGCCTGGCCCGTCAGCATGATTTGGACCGTATCCTGTGATCGCTCCCTGACCTTCGCCAAAAACCGGCTTCCGTCCATGACCGGCATCTTGAGGTCCGCTACCACCACCGCGAACGGACCGTCGGTCTCGAGCGTTCTGAGCCCCGTCACCGATCCGACGGCGGTCTTCACCGTATAGCGCGACCGAAGGTTGCGCCGCATCGCCTCCAGGACCCGCTGATCGTCGTCAACCAGGAGGATTGTCTCCGTCATCGTTCACTCTTCTCCGACGAGTTCATCCCGAAGGGCTCGCCACGCCGGCAGGTGTTCGGACAGGCCAAGCCGATCGAGCAAATCCATATCGAGTTGCGGCGCCGCCTCGCGCTGTTCACCGCCCTGGTTCTCATAGACAAGGACATCAGCGGCATGGACTGCCAGAACCGGGCTGAAATCTCCGTCCGGCACGCGTCCGGGATCGTGGTGGCAGGCCATGGCGCCGATCAGGTCATCGGGAAGCCCCCACAGCCCCGCCAAGTAAGCGCCTACTTCGGCGTGTGTCACGCCGAATTGCTCCTCCTCGGCCTCTTTCACGGTGATCGCCCGGGCCCGCGCCTCCGAGAGAACGGCCGCATACTCGCTGGGCATGTTCGCCGCCAGAATCAGCTTTCCCAGGTCGTGCAGCAGCCCTGCGGTGTAGGTAGCGTCCACGACGCCAGCCTGATGCCCCTGAGCCTTTGCGATCTCTTTGGCGAGGATCGATACCTCGAGGCTGTGCTTCCACAGCGTCTCGATTCCGAGGTCGACGCCGGGCGGAATCCGGAACGCCTCGAAGACGTGCACCGACAGAGCCAGCGCCTTGATGATCTCCAACCCCAGCCGCGCGATGGCCTTCTTCACGTCCGCCAACTGCGCGCGGGAGCCGAAAAACGCCGAGTTGGCCACTTGCAGCGTCTTCGCCGCCATCGACGCATCCCGGGAAACCGTCGCCGCTACGCGGTGGATGCTCGGCTCGGCCGAATTCAGCTCTTGGGTGATTTCGAGATAAGCGGATGGAAGGCTCGGCACCGACCCGGTTTTGGTCACCAGTGACCGCAGCCGTTCGTCGGCCAGCAAGCGCCGCAACTCCA
>CAYLSS010000641.1:0-3689 GCA_964385765.1 uncultured Solibacteraceae bacterium | reverse complement strand
CGCCTCCCCGAAATCGCACCCGGTTCCCGTGTCACGTTCGAAGCGGCTGACCTCCCGAGCCAGGTCATGAGCTTTGGGGCGCCCACGCCAATTCAGGTCGCGGTGGCCAGCCCCGATCTGGCGACCAATCGCGGCTATGCGGATTCAATTGTGGAGAAACTGCGGGACATCGGCTCGCTCCGCGACGTACAACTGGGCGAGCTTCTGGATTACCCGACCCTGGACGTCCGGGTGGACCGCGAGCGCGCCGGGCAACTCGGCGTGACCGTGGCCGAGGTGGGACGCGCCCTTGCGCCCGCGACGTGGTCCAGCCGGTTCACGACGCCGGTCTACTGGGCCGATCCCAGGAGCGGCATTGCCTATCAAGTGCAGGTGGAAGTTCCACAGTCCAGAATTACCTCGATTGACGACATCGCCAGCGTGCCAGTGGAGGCCACCAACGGGACGCCGACCTTGCTGCGCGACGTGGCCACCGTCACTGAGGGCGACGCCTACGGCGAGTATCACCGCTTCAACATGCAACGCATGATCACGGTCACCGCCAACGTGATGGGCACGGACCTCGCCTCGGCGGCGTCAGAGATCTCGTCGGTGCTGGAAGCGTTGCCGGAACCGCCCCGCGGTGTCACGGTGAGCGTGCGCGGCCAGGTCGCCCCGATGACCCTCATGATTGACAACCTCCAGCTCGGCCTGGGTCTGGCGGTGGTTGCGGTATTTATCCTGCTGGCGGCCTACTTCCAGTCACTGCGCATCGCCTTCGCCATCATTATGGCGATTCCGGCCGTGCTTTCAGGAGTCAGTATCGCTCTGGTGCTGACCGGAACAACCCTGAACATTCAGTCATTCATGGGGGCCATGATGGCCATCGGTATCTCGGTGGCGAACTCGATCTTGCTTTGCACCTTTGCCGACCAGTATCGGCGTGAAGGGAAGTCGTCGACCGAAGCGGCCGTCGAGGCCTCGCGTACGCGCCTGCGGCCCATTCTGATGACAACCATCGTCATGGTGAGCGGCATGACCCCGATGGCGTTGGGCGGGGGGCAGACGGCGCCCCTGGCGATCGCGGTTATTGGAGGCCTGATTTCGTCCATCGTGGCCACGCTGTTTGCCATCCCGTCGGTATTTGCGATTGTGGAACAAAAGAGCGCCACGCACTCTCCGTCGATCGACCCGGACGACCCGGGAAGCAAGCACTACGACGGTTCTGACCCGGCCCCGGCCGAAGCATGAGGAGCGAAAAAGAGATGCAAGTACTTGTCCGAATCTGTTGGATCGGAATGGTGGCGGCGGCGCCGGTTATGCCGGCCCAGTCGCAGGCGATAAGCACCGAGTTCACACAGGTGGAGGCCCGGACGCTGGAAACAACCGTTCAGTTTCCCGGCGAGTTGAAAGCGTACCAGGTGGTGGACGTCTATGCCAAGGTCACCGGCTTCATCGAGACGATTCCGGTGGACCGTGCTTCGCGGGTGAGAACCGGCGATCTGCTCGCGGAGATGTCGGCGCCCGAGATTCAGGCGCAGCGCGCCGAGGCGGAAGCGAAGATCCCGGTGCTGGCCGCGCAGAAGGCCGAGGCTGAAGCCCGGCTGGCGGCGGCCGAGAGCACGCTCGAGCGTCTGCGGGAAGCCGCCAAAACACCGGGTGTGGTGGCCGGCCATGACGTGATTCTGGCGGAAAAGACCGCGGAGGCCGAGCGATCGGGCGTCGAAGCGCTGGCCAAGAGCATGGAGGCGGCCGAGGTGGCCGTCCGAGCGGTGGCGGAGATGGAGAAGTATCTCCGGATCACCGCGCCGTTCGACGGCGTGATCACAGAGCGGTTCGCCCATCACGGTTCTCTGGCAGGCCCGCAGGGGGGAGGCCAGAAGCCGCTGCTGCGCCTCGAGCAAATCAACCGGCTGCGGCTGGTAGCGCCGGTGCCCGAGGCTTACGTCGAGAGCGTGCGCAATGGACTGCGGGTCAACTTCACCGTGCCGGGCCATCCGGGGCGGACGTATACCGGAGTGGTGGCGCGACCGGCGCACGCGGTGGATCCAGTGACGCGGACCATGCCGGTGGAGTTGGACGTGAATAACTCGTCCGGGGAGCTGGCGCCCGGTATGTATGCCGATCTGAAGTGGCCACTAAGCCGGAGGGGCGAGAGTCTGTTCGTGCCGCCGACGGCGATCGAAACAACGACCGAACGCATGTTTGTCATTCGTGTCTCGGGTGGCGTGGCGGAGTGGGTGGACGTCCGCAGGGGAATGACGGTTGATGGCATGCTGGAGGTGCTTGGCGATCTCAAGGCGGGCGACACCGTTGTACTTCGCGCTACCGACGAAATCCGACCGCAAACCAGGATCTCACCGAAATAGGGGAGGAGAAGAAAACAGAGGAAGGAGGCGATGCGATGTCTACGTGGTCTGGCAACAGCCGACGGGAATTCCTGGGAGGGGCCATGGCGACAGGCGGGTTGATTTTCTCCGCTTGCACCGCAAAGCGGGCACACTCGTGGAACTCGTGTACACGTCGGAGGAACCGGCGCGGACCTCGCACTGGCTGGGCCTCGGACTAGCCTGCTCGTGGATCGGGACCGGATGGTGCGCCGCGTAATTCGCGGAGGAAGCGCTGAAGAACATGCCGAACGAGTCGTTAGCGAGGTCAAGGCCTGGCAACGCGGTCGGCACATATATGAGGCGCAATGCGCACGCTGCCATGGTTCCGACGGCATGGACACGGGCTATCCGTTTATCAAGACCCTGGACGGCATCGGAAACCGTCACACCGAAGAGGAGATTATCCGTCTGACGGAGGCGACTGGCGCGGTGGACCTCAGCAGCCTGAACGCGGAGAACCGAACCGCTTTGGCAATTTACGTGGCCGGACTGTAAGCAAGGAGGCCAACCATGGAATTCTGGCGGAGAATAGCCCAAACCCACGCGCCGGGTGCCACGCTTCTCGTGCGGCTCGTGACGGGATGAGTCTTCCTATCGGAAGGCATTCAGAAGTTTCTCTTCCCCGACCAGTTGGGCGTCGAACGGTTCACTCGCGTCGGGCATCCCGTCACAGGTAAGGTGTCATCGCTCAGTTGCTGTCGGCCCGTCGTGCTGTTCCGGCGACAGCGCCTCAATAATACGGCAGTCCGCAATCACACCTTTGCTTCGGCAACGACGGATGATCCGGCGAAGCTCGGTGGCGAGGCGTGCGAGATCGGCGATTCTTTGCTCGACATCGGTGAGGTGCTGCTTCGTGATCAGATCCACCTCGGCGCACGCTGTCGTTTTGTCCGCGGACAACTGGAGCAGATCGCGCACCTGCTGCAGCGGGAAGCCCAAATCGCGGCAACGACGAATGAACCGAAGTCTCCGCACCTGTTCGCGGTCATACACCCGGTAGTTGCCCTGGCTGCGCGGCGGGCCGGGGAGCAATCCAATCTTTTCGTAGTACCGGATCGTGACCACCTTCACCCCTGTCTTCCTTGCCGCCTCGCCAATACTCAGTTGTTGGTTGGAAGGCATCTCTTGACTCTATAGCTACTATAGACCCTATCGTGGTTGTAGGAGCACCCAAGGGAGGGACTTTGAGTACCAACTGTTGTCATGAGACCCATTGCGACGACGGCGGACCAGCCTTTCGCCGCGTGCTCTGGGCCGCGCTTTCGATCAATGCCGCGATGTTCCTCATCGAGATCGTCGCGGGCCTGGCCGCGGGTTCAG
>CAYLSS010000640.1:0-3693 GCA_964385765.1 uncultured Solibacteraceae bacterium | reverse complement strand
AATCTTCTGGTGAACAGGTTCGACCTCACTTCGACCCTCTCCTACAACATCGAGCTTGCTGACCCAGAGGTGGTGAACAACAGCGATCCGGAACCCGGCCCTGTCATTCCGTCGGTTTCGGCGAGGCTCACATTTTCGTCCACTCCGCAGCTCAACGCTCCCCAACTCTCCGACCCGGTCACGATACCGGTGGCGCCCACGGTGGAGAACTTCGGGGGGGAAGGACCGCCAGTGGCGGCGGCGCCGGAGACGAGGACGCAGGATCTGAATTTTGTCGAAGACGGGGAGAACTTCTCTTATACTCTGCCCCGCACCGACATCAATGTGCAGGCGGCCCAGAACCAGTGTGTTCCCGCGGGCTATGCCAACAGTCTGGCGTGGCTCGACGCGCAGTATCCAGGTATCGACGTTCCGCACGAGCACATCCCTGGACTCAGAGGCGACGAGAGCTTGGTGGGCCAGCTCGGAGAGGCGATGGGCCGAAATGTGACTTCCCGGGCTGAAGGCGACGGTGTGAGTCCCTCGCCCGCTCTCAGGGGCAAGTTCGCCTACCTCGGCAACAACGGCCTCGAAGACGCCCTCGTGCACAAGCACGCCGGCTCGCCCGACGACTCCGATTTCGAAGAGGATTTTGAGTCCAACGGAATCATGTCGGCATACCAGGGTGAGCATGTCACCTTCGACTGGCTCTGCAGCGAGATCCAGAAAGGCGAGGACATCGAGATGGTGTATCGCTGGGAGAACGAAGAAGGGGAGGTGGAGGGTGGACACCTGGTCCGATTGGTCGGGTGTGGCAAGGTCCGCGGTACGCCTTTCCTGCGCATCTTGCACGACAAGTATCAGGCGGGCAGGGACCGGCGTGACATCGTAGGGCTGCGCGTGCAGAAGATCTATGTCGGAGACCTGGACGGGGACGGCGACCTCAATTTCGACAGCGTTCGGAAAGAGATTCGCTATGCCGTCGCCGAGTCGCCGAACGACGAGGTCAAGCAGGAGCCCGGCTCGCCGCCGTACACCGTTCGGGAAGCCCTCACCGACGGGGCAAGCTTTGCGGCCAGGATCGCCGTTGGCGGCATTGTCACCGCGTTCGGCGTGTTCAACCTGGGTTCCGACGGCGGCTCGCCGCAATCCACCGGCCGGCAAGCTCTCGCCACGAACGCGGCTCTGGCTGACCAACTGGGCGGCCTGCAAGTGTTCCTCAATGGTCAGGCGGCGCCTCTTTATTCGGCGTTCCCGACCCAGGTCAGCTTTCAGGTCCCCTTAGATATCGGAACCGGAGAGGCATCGATCGTTTTCGCGCAAAACGGCCGGCGAGGGGCGGCGTTCACGATCCCGATCGAGGAGACGGCGCCGGGTATCTTCACGCTGAACCCGACCGTCGCCGGACCCGGGCGAGGTGTGATCCAGAACCAGGACTTCAGCCTGAATACGCCGGACGATCCCGCGATTCCGGGGGAAGCGATCATTGTGTACATGGCCGGTCTCGGGGCCGTCGACAACCCGGTCCCGGCGGGCGAGCTCACGCCGGCCGCACCGCTGGCCCGAGCCCTGGCCGAGGTGACCGCGACCATTGGCGGAATGCCGGCGGAGGTCGCATTCGCCGGTCTGACTCCGAATTTCGCCGGCCTGTACCAGGTGAACCTGGTCGTTCCACAGCTTCCGGCGGGCGACCACGAGGTGATGGTGACTGCCGGAGGCACTCCCAGCAATGGCGTGCTCGTAGCGGTCGGGCCCTGAGCTTCTGGCCAGCGGCGGAGAGGCAGCCTTTGCCGGGCTTTGAGGGAGGTCCGGTTCGGGCAAAGGATGAGCGTTCGGGGCGGTCGCCAGTTTCTTACCTGGGCCGGACGGTGGCCAGACCTCCGTCGACGCCAAGCGTTTGCCCGGTGACCCAGGCTTGTTCGGGATCGAGAAACCAGACGATGGCGCGCGCGACGTCTCCCGGCCGTCCCAAGCGTCCCAGGGCATGCATTGCCGTCGAGGCTTCCCTGGCCTTTTCGCTGGCGGTAATCCGGGTAGTGAGCGGGGTTTCCACCAGGCCCGGCGCCACGCAATTCACGCGGATGCCCCGGCCGGCGTACGTTGCCGCCGCCGACACAGTCAGGCCCATCACGCCCGCCTTGGCGGCCGCTATCGCCTCATGATTGGCCAGACCGGTACGGGCCGCCGCGGTCGACACGAAGACGATCGAGCCCCCTTCCTTCATCATCGGCTTTACCGCTGCCCGCAGGAGATAGAAGGACGAATCCAGGTTCTTCCCCAGTGTGTCCCGCCATTCGTCGTCGGTCGTGAGGTGCGCCGGCTTCAACAGCAGTGATCCCACGCAATTGACTGCGCCGTCCAGCCTTCCATACAGCGATATGGCCCGCTCCACCGCGGCGCCCACTTCTTCCGGATCGGCTGCGTTGAGCGGGAATGCCGCGGCGCCGACGGAGGAGGTCAGCCTGTCCAGCCGCTCCGCATCGCGTGAGCCGCACAGCATCTTTGCCCTCCTTGACGCAAGCGCCTGGACCACCGCCGAACCGATCCCGCCGCTGGCGCCGAGCACCATGTACACCCGATCCTCGAGACTGATTTGTAACATTACTCCTTTTCCGGCATGACCACGCCCCGGTCCGCGTTCACCATCGAGGCAGTCCTCGTCTGCCGTCCACCTGCTTAGAGATGAACCCGGAAGGCGCTCCGGTTTACAAATGTGGCTTCGGCCAAAGGATGGAAACGAAGTTACCCCCATGCGGACTATTTGGAGCATCAAACAAACGGGGAACGTAAAGGCGTATCGGCGATAGAGTGACCGGGTAACGCTCGACTTCACCCCTACTGAAAGCCGAAACGCAACATAGTTCCACCAGGCAATGTTTCTCGAACTCAGCCCCACACTCGACGCGCGCCGGCGTGTTATCGGCGAACGAAGCATTAATCCAAGAGGCAGGTTCGTGCTCTATTGGATCCACCACGCGATGCGCGTGCACGAGAACCCCGCGCTGGAGAGTGCCGTCCGGACGGCAAACCAGTTGGGCCTGCCCGTGCTTGCCTATCAGGAGCTCACCTCGCAGTACCCCTATGCTTCGGACCGCCATTTCATCTTCATCCTCGAAGGGGCTCGCGAACTGAGCGCTGAATTGGCCACGCAGGGGATCACGTTCGCCTTTCATCTTGAAACAGGGGCTCGTTCGGGATCGCATCTTCCCGCGCTCGCCGCCGATGCGGCCCTGGTGATCACGGATGAAATGCCGGTCCGTCCTTTCACTGACTGGCTGCGGCGTCTTGATCGATATCCGGCCTGGGCCGTGGATACATCGTGTGTTGTGCCCATGCGCCTAGCAGGCAAAGCCTGCGAACGTGCATTCGAGTATCGCGAGCGGACCCGGGATCTGTACAAGGAGTGGCTTCACCGATGGTGGGCGAACAGCGCCCCCGTCCATCCTGCGATACCGTTCGGCGAGCTTCCCTTCGAGCCGGTCGACCTCCAGAACGAAGATCTGCCGGCGCTGGTGGCGATGTGCGATATTGACCACACGGTCGGCCCGGTGTCGCAAACGCCTGGCGGTTCGGGTCAGGGCTACGCTCGATGGAGCGCTTTCAGGCGGAACGGTTTGCGCTCCTACAACCGGCGCCGCGAAGACCCGTTGCTGGAAGGAACCAGCCGGCTGTCGCCTTATCTGAATTACGGAATGGTATCGCCGTTTCGTATCG
>CAYLSS010000639.1:0-3699 GCA_964385765.1 uncultured Solibacteraceae bacterium | reverse complement strand
AAGTGGTACGAGGCCGGGATGGACCTCGACCTGAGCCAAAACGTAGAAGAGAGCTTCCGAATATTTCAGGGTAAAATTCTGGAGCAGTACGAGGCGATGGCGACTGAAATGGGCTTCCACGTGATCGACGCCACCGGTTCGATCGAGCAGCAGCAGAGCGAAATGCGTGAGATCGTCCTGCGCGAGCTGGGATCGAGCCTGAACTCCGGCGTCTTGCGCACCGAGGGGGTGATGGTTAGTGCCGGTCCGTCCGCTTGAGTTCTATCGAGCCCCGCTTCCCGGTATCGACTGCGGGGAGTTCCAGGGAAAGCTCATCGTTATCGAAGGGCCGGACGCGGTCGGGCGTTCCACCCAGATCACACGGCTGCGAGCCTGGCTCGAGCACAACGGTCACGCGGTGCTGGTAACGGGCATGTCTCGTTCAGCGCTGGCGGGCAAGGGAATTCAACAGGCGAAGGAAGGCAATACCTTCGGTCCGACGACGATGACCCTTTTCTATGCGACCGATTTCGCCGACCGCCTGGAGCATGAAATCGTCCCTGCCCTTCGTGCCGGCTTTGTTGTCCTGACCGATCGCTATATCTTCTCGCTCATGGCGCGCGCCATCGCTCGCGGGTCGGATCGCGAATGGATAGAAAATGTCGCCAGCTTCGCCATTGCTCCGCATGCCGTTTACTACCTGCGCGCCGACGTGCAAGACCTGGTCAGCCGGGTGGTGATCGGGCGCGGCCATTTCGATTTCTGGGAAAGCGGGATGGACATCCGGTTCGGCAACGACATGTACGACAGCTTCGTCAAGTACCAAACCCGAATCCTCCGCGCGCTCGACCAGATGGCGGATGTCTACGACTTCCACATGATCGACGCCTCGCGGCCCCCGGACGTGATCTTCCGCGAGCTGCAACAACGTATTCAGGAAGTGATGACGCAGCCGACCACAATGGAAGAACCGAACTCTCCGGCCGGATCGCTAGAGTCGCGGTCCTTCGGCGACGACGGGTCGGCCGGTCCCCCCTAAACCCCGGTTCCGTCGAGAATCCTGATGTCGGGAAGATCGCGGTAATCTTCGTTGTAGTCCATGCCATAGCCCACGACGAACTCGTTAGGGATTTCGAAACCGACAAAATCGATCAGGTTCTCCCGCAGTCTCCTCGCCTGCTTGTTGAGCAGGGTGACGGTGCGGAGCGACGCCGGTTCGCGTTTCCGCAAATGCTCGAGCAGGAAGTCGAGCGTGATTCCTGTATCCACGACGTCCTCCACCACCAGGACATGAGCGCCGCGGATGTCCTCGGTGACGTCCTTGGTCAGCTTCACCTCGCCTGCGCTGATGGTCTCCGCGCCATAACTGGACGTTCCGAGGAAATCGAAGCGAACCGGCCTGGGGATGGCGCGCACGAGGTCGGCCAGGAAGACGCAGGCGCCCTTGAGAACGCCGATCAGGTAGAGAGTTCCATCCGGATAGGCCGCGGCGATTTCCAGGCCCAGCCCGGTGACCCGATGACGCACCTCATCGGTGCTGATCAGAATCCGCATCCCCGTCTCGGTCATTGGCTTTCCGCCGGTTCATTGGAGTGGTTCACGGGGCCGCTCGGTGGTCCGATATGGATGTGGGTGCCCGTGGAGCTGCCCGGCAGGGTCCCGCGGAATGCGAAGTAGGGGACTCGGAGCTCTTCGAGCAGCTCCCGGAGCCAGATACCTTCCTCCGAGTCCGGATGGAGAGCGACGTCGAGGCGGCCGCGGTGGTCAAAGCCGAGCGCGCGATGCAGAGCGGTGTCGCCGTCGGCGCTCACCGGGAGGTCCCGCTGGAAACGCTGCCGGAACTGGAGCACGATCACGGCCTTCTGCGATGCCAGAAAGCGGCCGTTTCCGTCGAAGCGTTCGGCGATGGAAGCGGCCCGCGCTTCCTCTCTCGCCAGGGCTTCGGCGTAATCCTGCTCGAGGCGTACCATGGCCAGCAGGCCGTCGAAGAGACCGGAGCGCGTTTCGGCCAGCCGCAGGATCTCGCGACGCCTGGCGAGCTCCTTTTCGAAAGGCTCGAGATAGCTCTCGGGAACCACTCGCTCGCCGACCAATTCCCGCGCTTCCTCGTATTCGGACTCCTGTCGCTCAACGAGAGCCGTGGCGGCATTCATCATCGCCTCGGACAATTCCGGCGTCAACTCGGAGGCGGAAAGCTCTGCGTAGAGCGTGCGGGCGAGAACAGCTTCGTCCTCGGCCTCCCTGAGAACCAACTCGGCCTGGAGCAGAGCGCTGCGCGGCAGCACACCTTCGGCTACCAGGCGCTTGATCCGTTGAGCGTCCGCCCGGGCACGCTGCAATTCGGGCGAGTCTGGTGCGGCAAGGCTCAAAGACGCGATGAGCAGCAGCAGCACCGCTCCGAAGGCATGACGCATTTCTCCCGATTGTAGTACGATACGCCTAGGGAGACCGCAAAGCGCTATCGTATTGGACCAAGCAGCCAGGAATCAGTCTCCGATTTCCAACCAGAAGACTGCGGAAGCGGGGTGGCTGACAGCCGCTCGTGCGGCCGAATCAAAGAAGGCGGTCAATGTCAGGATCCTCGACTTACGCGAGGTGACCACCTTCGCAGACTACTTCGTAATCTGCTCGGGCACCAACCCCAGACAGATCCAGACCATCGCCGATGAGGTTCATCTTTCGCTGAAGAAAGCCGGAGACCCGCCGATCGCCGTCGAAGGCTATGAGTCGGCGGAATGGATCCTTCTCGATTTTGGCGACTTTCTGGTCCATGTCTTCTCGGACAAAGCCCGCGAATATTATGAGCTGGAGCGACTGTGGCGGCATGCGCGGGATGTCGAGTGGGAAGAGACGGGCGGCGCTGAGGCCGGTTAGGTCGAAAGCCCGCCGCTGAAATCCACCGCCGCGTTCATCGACGGCCCGAAGCATTTGCCCGGGCAGCCTTCAGAAGTTGCCGCAATCGCCCGCTGTGATTCACGCGATACGGAGGATCAATAGCGAACAGGCTCCGGAAGGCCGTGGGGATGGCCTCGAGCGACCTGCTGGCGTGCTCGCGGGCGGCGGTCGCGTCGGGCAGTCCCCCCAGCATCTGGCCGCCTCCCATCACCGGTGAGAGCAGAGCTTCCGGCGATTTACCGTCCGGCCGCAACGGTGGGGTCTCTCCATCCACTCCCAGCAGATCGTGGTCCGAATAGCGAAACACCTGCTTGGCTCCGGGCAGCGTCTCCTTCTTCTCGCTGAATTTCGCCGTGTAGCGTCTCGACCTCTCCGATTCGAGTTCCACCAGCTTATAGACAGCGCCCAGGCTAGGTGCGTCGGCTGATGTGGCCAACTCGGTTCCGACACCAAAGGCGTCGATGGGCAGATTCTCCTTCATCAATTCGAGGATCTTATACTCGTTGAGATCGCCCGTGGCCATGATCTTGGCCTCCGAGTGTCCGGCCTGATCGAGAATCTTCCGAACCGCGCGGCTCAACTCGACGAGGTTGCCGCTGTCGAGGCGGACGCCCCAAAGCGGCTCGCCGAGCGCCACGGCCCGCCGGGTACCCTCGATCGAATCATACGTGTCGACGAGTTGGATGGTGGCGGGGCCGAGCAGCTTTTGCAATTGCCGGAAAGCCTCGATCTCGCTTTCGAACGACAATACCCATGAGTGGGCCGCGGTACCGAAAACGGGAACTCCGAAACGGATCCCGGTCTGCGTGTTGCTCGTCCCGGTGC
>CAYLSS010000638.1:0-3699 GCA_964385765.1 uncultured Solibacteraceae bacterium | reverse complement strand
GAAGAATGAATAGATCCGCACTCTGAAACAGATCCCATTTTTCCTGACCGTAGACCGGCCCTCTCAATGTTACGATATCACTGAGGTTCAGGCGGCGACATCTACTGAGGACGTCCTTGCGATGATCACCATCATCAGGCCCGGCGATCAGCAGTTTCCAGTTTTGCGGTCGCACTTTGTTCCATGCCTCGAGGAGGTTTAAGATGCCTTTAACAGGATGAATCCGGGAGAGAAAGAGCGCCGTGCGGCCTGAGTTTCGCACATCAGCTGTGTTCGCTCCAGGAACGTCAACTCCATTGGGTATCACTGCAATTGGTGGCTGTAGACCCAGCGCCCGCAGATTTCTGGCTTCTGCAAGAGATGTTGCATGCAACACGGAGGCAGAGTTCAGAAATCGTTTTTCCCTTAGGTACCAAAGCGGCAGCTTCTTCCACTGGTGATACTCCATGGCCCACGGTTCCAGCATCCCTCGAGGTGACACGACGAAGGGCCGTGAAGTACGTTTCTGCCATCTCGACAAACAGGAGCTCGGGTACATCCACACTCCATGAGCATGGACAAGGTCCGGATCAACTGCAAATAGTCTTCGGCCCAGCTCCGGAGAATAACCGTAACGGCGGAATAGTTTAACGTCTGAGATGCTTGGACGAAGTGGTGCCCAATGGCCGCGATCGGCCTCGGAGAACTCATCGCGAAGCCCACACACGGTGATCTCATTTCCCAGGTAGTGGAGTTCCTGTGACATTCGCCGGACGCTCTCGAAGAGTCCACCCGCCTTGCGTGACAGCGACGCAGAGAGCTGAAGGATTTTCATCAAAGGTTTGCCGTGTACCGGGACATCCTATTCGGAGACTGCTGACGGATAGAATCGATCAGTGAACAGAAAGACTCGACTGCGCCATCGACGTTCCATCCTCCATTGCGCACGACCTGTTGTCCCAGTCGCCCCATTCCCGGCAGATCGTTGCGTCGATCCCAAGCCCTCTTCAAGGCAGCTGCCAGGCATTCGGGAGAGTTGTCCACGGTAACAAATCCTGTTAGTTCATCTTGAACGAGATCAGCAGCTGCTCCCACCCAATGCGGGCATATTACCGGAATGCCTGCATCAAGTGCCTCGTTCACTACCAGCCCCCATGGCTCAATCATTGAAGGGAGGACAAAAACATCAGCAGCTGCGAAAAGTTTCCCAGTCTCCGCGCTGCGAGCGATGCCCGTGAACGTCACATTCCTTCTGAGCCCCAGTTGATCGACCAATCTCTCAAGCCTCGGCCGATCTGGTCCATCGCCAACAACCTTGAGCGAGCTGACATGTCGAATCTTTTCTGGCAGAAGGCGGTATGCCTTCAGAAGGTGGTCAACGCATTTGAGCGGGGCAAGACGACCCAAGTAAAGGATTCCGAACTGTCCGTCGCACCGATCGGGCACTTCAATCTGCCTAGTTGAGTGTGGATATGGGATCCAGCAAAGTTTCGACCGTGCATGATTCCCTAATGCCCACAAGAAAAACTCGCGGTTTCTGGTTCCAATGCATGCAAAGTAGGTCACCATTCTGTTGATTACTTTCGCAATGCACTTACGTCTTAACGCCGACAAGCCGCCACTCTTTAAGACATCAGCTATGTTCGTGTCGCTCCAGTAGATACAAGCCTTCTTGGATCGGGCAGCCCATACGAGGGCTGACCAAAGCGAGACCGGATAGAGCCCAGCACAGAATAGTACGTCAGCTTCAGATTCGTTCAGTTCTCGCCACAGAGATCGCCAACTGTCTGTGTTTGACAACACTCGAGATCCATACGGTAAATTGCCATCGTGGTACGGGCTATCAAACGCTCCGCGTGGAGCGAGTATGTAAATAAACCGGATGGCATCACCGTAGACTTCCCGAAGTCTAGAGTGAAAGTGACGAGTATAGTGTGGTGGATATCCACCAGCAACCACGATTCTCATTCGTTCCTATTCCAAACTCCGAGAGACGCGCCAGCTTAGAGATGTTCTTGATGCTAGAGGGAAACGCACTCGTTTGTTTTCTTCAATGGTCGCTGACTTCAGAAGCTCGTTGGCAGAACTTAGGCAGACGCCAATAATCAACCACATATATAGACCAAGCCCACCGATGGAGAAGAAAATGGCTTCACCGAAATTGACAAACAAACCGGTCAAACCACAGGTGAGGATTGAATAGTCAGCGGCGCGCCAAATTGGATAGTAAACTTTCAGAAGGAGCAGCATAAGCAATGCAGCACCAAACACACCTGTCTGAACAATCGCCGCGAGGTGAACAAATCCCGGTTCGGTTGGTGCGCTTATGGGAATTCCGAATTCGCCACCAACCTGTCTCAGTCGGTCGGAAGACTGAGTTCCCATTCCGAATCCCGTTCCAATCATCCAATTTGTCTTTATGATCTGGAGTTGTCTTGCGACTTGTGTTTGTCGTGAAGAAAAGAGACCCTCCACATTGACATCTCCATTGACGCCGATGGCTGCACTTCGATTCTTAGTTATGAAAGATGTCAACGTCTCGGTCAAATAGCGCGAGGCGGGGTGTGGCGTCAGAATGACGATCGTAAATGCAGAGGCAACGGCGACTATAGCTGATACAAAAAGCAGACTGAAGCGTTGTTTGCGGAGGAACAACCGGAAGAACACCGGCAAGGCTGCAATAGTAAATGCGAGAACAGCAGTCCGGCATCCGGTCATTAGGATGCTTGCCCAACTGAGAACACATATTACAGTAGGGAAAATGTGCCATTCTTCGATTGTACAAACGTATATAGTAACGTACGCAGTGAAGATGACAACGAATACAGCGTAGCTCTGGGGCTGGGAGAAGATGCCCTGGAATCCAACCTTGTCTCTGAAGCCAACGGCTGAGAAATAGAGAGCGGTGCTGAGAAGGACGGTGCAACAATGCAGAGTGTAGAACCAACGGACCCAATAGGTGGAGTCGCATCCGGTTTGACGGTACAGTGTTAAGGCACAAAGTACGCCGGAAGAGAAAGAAATCAGCTTCAAGAATGAGATGGTCAGATCAGCGCTTCGGTCAATGGATACCACAAGCGCGAATACCACAAACGCCAGGAAACTTGGCAGCCAAGACGCTCTCTGCAGGTAGCTCAGGTTGCGTGGAAGGATGAGTCTACTAGATGCTGCTGCGAGAACGACCCATTTCAGGACAGGAACAAGACCGTGATCGTTGGCAAATCCGGTGTTCGCATACACTAGCGGTACTGTTAAGGACAGGCTCTGGACGGCATGACGATTACCCCGCAGCGCCCATATGGTCAGGACCGCAAGAATGATCGGTCTGGCAGGCTCGGAAAGCAACTGGCCTAACAGAAGTAGCATCATGACAGCACCTTCAGTACGAAGGACTAGAAGGTGTGAAGCTCCAAAAACTACTGATCCTGCGGGCTTCCGCGTCCAAGAATGGTTTGATCGCAGCAATCTAGAAACTCTTCGGCCACTCTGTGCGTAGTCGAGTCAATGGAGGAGACCCTCAACCTGATCAATGATAAGACGTCCGTGTTGTCGGAATTCCCTTGCCGGGACAGAGCAAGGTTTCCAACGGCTGCTCACACCTTCAGCCCTCCCACTGGTATGGTAACTCCCGTCTTGTTGAGATTCTGCCGCCAGCTTATGTTCAGTGAGGTGGACCCCATTGTTTGGACAAAATTTCGGCAGTTTTTAAGTGGTGGAGCG
>CAYLSS010000637.1:0-3702 GCA_964385765.1 uncultured Solibacteraceae bacterium | reverse complement strand
CGGGGTGTCTGTGCCGAAGAGCACGCGGTCCTGATATTTGATCAGGAACTTCCGCGCCGTGTATGGCTGCCGGCCGAGTTCGCTGATGCGAGCGTCGATATCCACGTAGAAATTGGGATGAACTTCGAGCCATGCCGCAACCTGATGCAGTTCCTCCGGCAGATTGCCGCAGTGCGCACCGATGAAGATGGTGTCCGGATGCCGCGCCATCACGCGGTTGCGCGCCGCCAGAATCTCGTCCTTCGAGGGGTATTCCTCTCCGTGGAACGACCAGTTTGGATGGGCGGCCAGTTCGTCATAGCGTTCGTTGTACTTGTCGATCGGCGTGAAGAAAGCCTTGGGATCCGACACGTGAATCATCACCGGGATGCCGAGTTCGCCGCACTTGGCCCAGATCGGGTCGATGCGGGGGTCGTCTACCGCGACGAGTTCCCCGGACTTGTCTCGGTAGCTCAAGCCGAGTGACTTGGCGATCTTGAGGCCGCGTGCTCCCATCCGGACGGCGTCCTCGAGCCGCGCCGCTTCGTTCTCGCCGAAGTTCGGCTCATCGATCCGGGAGAAGTCCGGCCGGAAGAACATCAGGAATCGCTCCTCGGAAAGCGAGTGGTAGCGCCGGATGTGCGCTTTGTAGCGGTCATCGGCGGAGTTGGCGTCGAGGCTCACCACCTTCCATACGCCGGCTTTGTCCATCTCCCGCAGGTACTGCTCCGCGTTCTCGTCGCGGCGGAGGTGGTTGTGAATATCGATTACCGGGAACTTCGGCTTCAAAACCTTGGTTTCCTTGACGACCAGTTGGCTCTTAGGCGCCCAATCCAGGAGCTTTAAATCAGCGGATTGCCCCGCCAGTACGCCGGCCCACAATAGCAGGGGGATGATTTTTCTCACTCTTGTACTCCTTTCGCCCTTGAATTCTAACAAGGGCGCCGAACCGATGCCAGGGAGCCTGAGTGGAGGCGGGTAAGGCGTGGTTGCCGGCGAGTACGGCTATGCCGCCCCAGGCACAGGAGGGCGGCGGAGGCGCCGGGGGTTTTCAAATCATCGACCGTCCAGCCTGAGCCGATGCCTGACCCCACTTTGGAGGGTTTTGGCGCCAGAAGCACGGAGGAGGATTGCCCTGGCTTTAACGCCCCCGCCGATCAGTCACCCGATCCAGAAACCGGTAGCTCAATCTGGACCAGGTCAGCTACGCATTCTCAATTGCAACTAGTTCATTATGTGCAACGACACTGCCAAACTGCAACTGTTTATTCATCAATATCCTTCGATTGTGAGATATGTTGCGTTGGGTGGTGTGCACCCGGATATGACGACTGTAAAACGGGTGAAAACACGCAGGCTTGTCGACATCGCCCTCCGCCCCGACGTTTTCAAGGTGCGAAGCGACGATTGCCATGATGTGACGGAGGCTAGATCGTCATCGCCATGAAGCCGCCGTCAACACGCAAAATGGAACCCGTGACGAACGATGACGCTTTCTCGGAGGCCAGATAGATGACCGCACCCACGAGTTCAGAGGCCTCTCCAAAGCGGTTCATCGGTGTATGACCCATGATCTGCTGGATCCGCTCCGGTGTCAGCACTTTGCGATTCTGCTCGGCCGGGAAGAAGCCGGGAACGATAGCGTTGACGCGGACCTTGTTCAGGGCGAACTCCCGGGCCAGGAACATGGTGATCTGGTTCACGCCTCCCTTGGCCACGCCATAGGTGAACACTTTCGAAAGGGGCGGTCCGGAAGACGCCGAGGAGATGTTGATGATCGACCCCCCTTCGCCGGCATCGACCATGGCCTTCCCGAACACCTGGCAGGCGAGAAACACGCTCGTCAGGTCGACATCCAGGATCTTGTGCCATTCTTCCTCGGTGATCTCGAAAAACGGTGTGGCGGAGTTGATTCCAGCGGCGTTGACCAAGATATCCACCCGCCCCAGTTCGCTGAGGATATCGGCCAGCGCCGATTCAAGATTGATCTTGCTGGTGGCGTCCACTTTGAGAGCCTGGGCGCGTCGCCCGAGGGCGCGGATCTCGTCGGCTCGCCTGTTGGCATTGTCCAGGTTGAAGTCGAGAATCGAGATGTCGGCGCCGGCGTTGGCCAGTCCCATCGCCATCTCTCCGGCCAATACCCCGCCTCCGCCGATCAGCGCGGCTACCTTGCCCTGTAATGAGAAAAGATCGTTGTCCATGTCTGTATAGGATATCCGTTGTAGCATGTTGCTGGCGGGCGCGCTCTCTCTCGCGGGCGCCGTCCTCGACCGGCTGCCCCGTTGATGGTGCTACGATTTGGTTGGTACCAGGGTGCCCGCTCCCGGATGGTCACGATTTCTTTTCCGAGTGTCCGAGGTCCCGTCCCGGGGCCACCCGGTCTCGCACCAACTGCTTGAGCTCCTTGATGTCTGGAAAGCGTCCCTCGGCCGCACGCGACCAAATGCTCTCACCGGCCGCCCGGATCTCGAAGATGCCGCCCGTGCCCGGGATCAGTGCGATCTCTCCGATCTCGTTCTGGAACGTGGTTAGCAGTTCTTGCGCCATCCAGGCTGCTCGCAGCATCCAGCGGCACTGGGTGCAGTATTCGATCTCAATGCGCGGTGTTCTCGGCTCCCCCATTGGCTGCCAGTGTAGGGCAGCTTTGCTCCAACGGCAACTACAAGCTCTCCCGTGGACACGGGCCGAAGCCATGGATAGAATCATGAGGATGACTTGCAGGCTCCTGCCGGCCGGAGCGGCGATCCTCTGACCGCCATGGCCAACCGCTTCGGTCAATATATTCACCGGCGGGCGCCTTCGTCTAACAGTCTCTGGCTCTGCTCGTGCTCGCTGCGGGCAGGTGCGAAGGAAAGAAAGAAAGGAACGTAATCCGCTCCATGGTTGCTTTCGACATTCTTGACTGGATCGTTCTCGGGGCGTTCTTCGCCCTGCTCGCGGGCATTATTGCCTGGGTTCTCAAGCAGAAAGAAGAGGACACGGCGGACTACTTCCTCGCCGGTCGCAATGCCGGATGGCTGGCTATCGGCGCTTCGATCTTTGCTTCGAACATTGGTTCCGAGCATCTCGTGGGTCTGGCCGGAACCGGCTATGGGAGCGGCATGGCCATGGCGCATTGGGAGATGCATGCCTGGCCAATTCTCGTTCTCGGGTGGTTGTTTGTTCCGTTCTACGCGCGCAGCCGTGTGTTCACGATGCCCGAGTTCCTCGAGCGGCGCTTCGATTCCCGGGCTCGCTCGTTCCTCTCGGTGATCTCGCTGGTCAGCTACATCCTCACCAAGGTGGCCGTCACGGTCTATGCCGGTGGCGTGGTCTTCAAGACGGTGCTCGGAATCGACGAATTCATGGGGATCGATTTCTTCTGGATCGGCGCCCTCTCGCTGGTGGTGATGACCGGACTGTTCACCATCCTCGGCGGCATGCGCGCGGTGCTCTACACCTCGATTTTGCAGGCGCCGGTGCTGGTGATCGGATCGGCCGTGATTCTCGTGGTGGGACTGAATGCCGTCGGAGGCTGGGGGGAAGTCGAGCAGATCATGGGCGATAAGCTCCGCTTAATGCGTCCGGCCAGCGATCCCGACTTCCCGTGGACCGGCGTGCTTGGCGCCTCCGCCATCATCGGCCTCTGGTATTGGTGTACTGACCAGTACATCGTGCAGCGAACGCTCTCGGCCCGCAATGAGACCGAGGCCCGGCGGGGGACCATCTTCGCCGCCTACCTGA
>CAYLSS010000636.1:0-3707 GCA_964385765.1 uncultured Solibacteraceae bacterium | reverse complement strand
GGTTCACGAGCCTTCGCGAAATGAAATCAGACAAGCGCCCCGGTGTTGCAATCAGGACTTGCGCGCCACCGCGAATCGCTCTGAGCTGCGGGCGCTCATCGATGCCGCCAACGGCCGTGACGGCTCGGATGCCGGTACCGGCCGCGAGCTTGGAGAACGTCTGGGCGGTCTGTATGGCCAATTCCCGCGTCGGGCTCAGGATCAGCACGCTGATTCCGCTGGAGCGTTTTTGGTTCTGCTTTTCGAGCAGCGGCAGCAGGAACGCGAGCGTCTTGCCGGTGCCTGTTTGGGCCGTCGCCACGACGTCGTGGCCGGCCAGGGCCGGCAGAATTGCTTGAGCCTGTACAGGAGTAGGCTGGACGAAGCCGAGGCGCGCCAGGTTCCGCTGCAAGACAGGGGACAGGGATAGTTCAGAAAAGGTGTTCATGTGTTGTTTTAAAGGATGGGAATCAGCGAGCCTGCCAGCGTAACGAAGAAATGGAAGGCGGGGTGAATTCCAGTCCCCTACAGTATAGCTCAAAAAGACCCGCGCAATATGCTGCCGGATTCTGCCCGCCCGATCTGGCAGGACTCAGGCCGGAGTCTTCTCCGGGTGCGACCTGGCTGGACTTGGATGGTCAAGCGACGCTGGGAATGGCTCTCAGCCGTTTGCCGCGGCAGATCGTCAGCCGGTTGACGATACGCCGGTTCGCGGAAAGCTTCGACGGTCCATTTGCCGATTCATTTTATCGAAATTTTCCGGACCGGCGAACACGGTACGAGAGCCATGCGAAAATGGCCGGAATGGAGAAATGGAGGTGGAATGCTGCGCTGCATCCTCGCGCTTCTATTGACTGCCGGCGCCGCTTTCGGAGCGGAGCGGCGGATCGTGGTACCCGAAGGCGGTCCGCCGCCGGTGGGCCCTTACAGCCCGGGAATCCTCGTTGGCGATTACCTGTATGTCTCGGGCCAGGGGGCGGTGGCGCCGGGCGGGACGAAACTGGAAACCTTTGAGCAGCAGGTCCGGCAATGCCTCGAGAACGTGAAGGCGATCGTAGTCGAAGCCGGCTTGACCATGGAGCACATCGTCTACGCGCAGGTCTACCTCACGGACATGACCGGCGCGGAAATAGTGGACCGGGTGTGGCGCGACTACTTCCCAACAGACGCCCCCGCGCGTGCGGTGTCCGGCATAACCCGCATTCCAGGGGACAATCCGATTGAAATCACGGTGGTCGCTGTCCGCGATCTTGCCGAAAAGAAGGTTGTCGAGCTGCCAAACGGCGAAGGACGCGCGGTGCTGACCGGCGATCGGCTGTATCTCGGCGCGGTCCACGGATGCGATCTCTCAACCGGACGCCCGCCGGACGATCCCGCGATGGAGGTGGAAACGGCATTGCGGCGCGCCGCGGAAGTACTTGCGGCTGCCGATCTCAGTCTGGCTCACATGGTGTTTGTCAATCCCTACCTCACCGCCGGCATGTCATGGGAAGAGATGAATCGCGTCTATGCACGGCACTTCGAGTTTGGTGATACGCCCGCGCGAGCTACCATCCGGATGGCGGCCCTTCCGCAGGACGCGAGATTCGTCATCACCGGGGTGGCCGTGCGCGACCTCGATCAGCGCCGTTCCGTGCGGCCAAGGAACATGAAGCCCAGCCCGACCGCAAGCCCCTGCGTCCTGGCGGGTGACACCCTGTTCTGCTCGGCCAAGAGCGGTTTCATTCCAGGGCCCAAGAGCGGCATCTGGGCGCCGACCGTCGAGTTGCAGGTGCGCCAGAGTATGCGAAACCTCCTGGACGGGCTGGAAGAAGCGGGCATGGGCCTCTCGAATATCGTGGCCTCGAACGTCTACCTGGACACGCTCGAGGAGTTCACCGCGATGAATCGCGTCTATGGTTCCTATTTTGAGAGCGCTCCGCCAACTCGCACGACGCTCCAGCCGCTGCCGTCCGTGGAGCGCCGTCAGCATGATGGCGGCGAATGGCCGATGCTGGTACAGATTTCGGTGATCGCGGTGCGATAAATCTGGAGGTGCGACCGGCGAATCAGAGTCTTCCCACAGCGATCGATCTTCAAATGATGCGCGACCGCGCCCGCGATGCCGGAATCGGCTGCATTCTTCTGGACTATACTGTTAGCAATTTGACGGCAAGCGACAAGACAAAATTCGGGAGGGGCTATTAAATGAAAGAAAAACGCCGACGATTTCTGCAATCGGTCGCGGGAGCGGCCGGACTGGCGATGACGTGCGATCCCGATGCCGAAGCGCTCGCGGCCACGGGGGCGGCGGCGGATGCGGAGTCGACCCCGCCACATCCGGGTGAGATGCCCACGCTCCAGCTTGGGAAACACACCGTGTCCCGCCTGATCATCGGGAGCAACCCGATCCACGGCTACTCGCATTTCAACAGGATTCTGAGCAATCACATGACCGATTGGGCCACCGCCGACCGCGTCTGTGACATGCTCGAGAATTGCGCGAAGCATGGCATCAATACCTGGCAGTTCTCGCATCACGACCGGGCCATGCGGGATTTGCGGGCGCATCGGGAGCGCGGCGGGAAGATGCAATGGATCCTGCTCAGCCATAGCGAGATCGAAGAAAACCACAGCCTGATCAAGGAAGTCGTCAAACTCGGCCCGATCGGCATCGTCCACCATGGCGGCTCAGCCGACCGCAAGCGGCGCGGAGGCCAGATCGACAAGATCAAGGATTTCCTCAAAGCGGTCCGTGACAGCGGCGCTATGGTCGGTCTCTCGACCCACGATCCGGAGTTTCTCCAGCAGGCCGAGGACGAGAATTGGGATCTCGATTTCTACATGTCCTCGCTCTATCACCGCACGCGGACAGATGAGGAATACGAGAAGATACTCGGTACCCGGCCCTTGGGCGAAGTGTATCTTCCAGAGGACCCGCCTCGCATGTGCGAGAAGGTTCGGCAGACCGACAAGCCGTGCCTGGTGTACAAGGTGCTGGCTGCCGGCCGCCTGATCAACTCGAAGAAGCGGATCGATGAGGCATTTCGCTTCACGCTGGAGAACATCAAGCCAAATGACGGGATGATCGTGGGCATGTATCCCCGCTATTCGGACCAGATCGCGGAGAATGCCGCGCGGGTCAAAGAGATCTGCGCCGAATTGAAGGCCTGATCGTGCTGCGCCGCTGCTCTGATTAGCGGCGGCCGCCGAACTCTGGCGGTGGCGGTGCCGGCCCGCCGCCGAAGGAACCGAAACCACTGTTGCCGCGACCACCCCGCTGGCCTCGATTGCCCTGGCCGAATGACGAGCCCTGGCCAAACGACGATCCTTGGCCGATGGACGATCCGGGCCGGCGAGACCCGCCAAGTCCGCTGTCTCGTCCCTGACCGCCGAGCGGGTTCTGCTGACCGCCGGCGCCCGCCGCGCGAGCCTGCGAGGCGGCTGCTTCCACTTGCTCCTCCCGATAGTCGTAAAGGAACTCCCACTCCTGGTATTTCGTGCGGTCATTGTAGACCATGATGCCTTCGGCTTCCAGCTTGGTAGCGACACCGGCGATGCCCCCGGGAATGCCAGTCGCGCCTCCGACATTGCCCGCGGCTGTGCCTTGCAGCCCCCCGGGCCGGGGGGTCGTCAGGATCTGCTGGATCATGCTGAGCGCGGCGTTGCCTCCCGCCGGCTGCCCCTGCGCCGGCTGCCCCTGCGCCGGCTGCCCCTGCTGCGCTTGCTGTCCTTGCGCTCCGCCCGCA
>CAYLSS010000635.1:0-3707 GCA_964385765.1 uncultured Solibacteraceae bacterium | reverse complement strand
ACGGGATCTCCTTTATCGCCGGGATGCTTCGGTTCTTCCTGCGAACCGGACGGCGTCCCGCCTCGGCGTCCCAGGCCCGCGCTGTCCGGAAGGTCGAGCGCCGGCACACCGCCGGCGACTAGCGCTTGCGCCTTTCTACTTTTCCAAGAAGAAGTGCCCGACAAACATCGAATCGATGCCCGAGGAGTAAAAACTCCGCACGGCGTCGCGCGGGTAGCACACAAGCGGATCCCCGAACAGATTGAACGAGGTGTTGTAGAGGATCGGCAAACCGGTTTTTTCTCCGAATGCGTGCAGCAGTCTCCAATAGAGAGGATTATCCTCGCGTGAGACAGTATGCACGCGGACCATGTCCCGACCCAGGATCGCGCTTTCGAGCGCGGTCCGGTGCTCCGGCTTCACCCTGCCGATAGTCGCCAGAAACCGGGCATTCGGCCCAACCTCGAAATACTGGTCTGCCAGTTCGGCGGGCACCGACGCAGCGAACTTTCGGAATGATTCGCGGTGCTTGATGTAGGTATTCAGATTCTCGGTGGAATAGCGGTTCAACGGCGAGGCAAGAATGCTGCGATTGCCAAGCGCGCGGGGACCGAATTCCATACGGCCGTGCATCCAGGCAATGATGCGGTCGTCTCGGATCTGCTCCACCGCAGTGTCAATCAGCTCGTCGGTGGTGAGCAGATAGCGGAAACGGAGCTTGCAGTTCTCGAGCACCAGCTTGGCGTCTTCGGAGTTGAAGCCCGGGCCGAGGCAGAGATTTCCCATCGAGGACCTGGCCGGACGCTGCAGCACATTGTGCCAGGCGTAGAAGACCGCTCCCAGCGACGTCCCGGTGTTGCCGGCGGCGGGCTGCACGAAGACATTCTTCCACCGGCCGCTGTTTTCGAGCGCGGCCACGATCAGCACGTTAAAGTGTAAGCCGCCGGCCAGGCAGAGATTTTCACCCTTGCCGGACATCTCGCCGACCACCTGTTCGAGAGCTCGCTGCAACCCCGCCGCAACCGCCGGCTTCAGCTCTTCCGGCACCTCGGCCCCATCGGCTAAACCAAGGCGTTCATAGAAACGCGGGCCGAACCCGCCGTAGGTCAGCCGGTCGCCGTCATACCAGGAGCGGTCAATTCGAGGCCAGTTCCCGGACTTGCCCGAGAGGATCTCGAGAAACACGTCGCGGAAGCGATCATCGCCGGCAGTGGAGAGCCATTGAACCTTGTGCTCGTCTGCCCGCGGCCTGAAGCCGAGCAGGGCGGTGACCCGGCCATAGAGATCGCCGAGCGAGTCCGGGTAGTACAGCTCCCGGTCAATCTGCAGCCAGTTGCCGGATCCGATCCAGCGAGCGCCGCAGCGAAAATCGCCGGCCTGGTCTAGCGTGAGAATGGTCGCCTCTTCGAACGGGGACGCATAAAACGCCGAGGCCGCATGTGCTGCCTGGTGCTCGACCAGTACGATCTGGCTATTGGGAAAGCGAGAGCGCAGGTTCAGATGAATGGGCGCTTCTGGTCCGGCCGCCAGCGGGCGCACGATCGCTACGCAGTCGACCTTGTCCGGCGTGATGCCCGCCATCTTGAGGCAGCCGTCCAGCGACGCCTCCGGTAAATGACCTGGCCGGTGATGGCGATTCAGCTTGTGTTCTTCGATCGCCGCCGTCAGTTGGCCATCACGCATCAGGGCACATGCCGGGTCATTCAGGATTCCGCCGATTCCAAGAATATTCATTGTCTGTAGTTGGAGTTCTGGTGACTGGCGATCGAGCTAGCCACGCTTGCCTTTCTGTTGCTGGATCTTCGCCCATGTGTCTCGCAGCGTGATGGTACGGTTGAAGACCAGGGCTCCCGGTTTCGAATCCAGGTCAGCGCAGAAGTAGCCGAGCCGCTCGAACTGGCAGCCATAGCCGGGCCCGGCGCTGCTCAGACCTGGCTCGAGCTTGCAGCCGGTCAACACCTCGAGCGATTCCGGATTGAGGTTCACGGTAAAGTCCTGGCCCTCTTCCACATCGTTCGGATTCTCTTTTATGAACAGGTGATCGTAGAGGCGGACCTCGGCGTCGATGGCGCTGTCGGCCGCCACCCAATGCATCGTCGATTTCACCTTGCGGCCGTCTGGAGCATCGCCGCCACGGGTCGCCGGGTCGTAGGTGCAATGCACCTCCATCACCTCGCCCTCTTCGTTCTTCACCACGCCGGTGCAGGTGACGAAGTAGGCATAGCGCAGGCGGACTTCGCGTCCGGGCGTAAGCCGGTAGTACTTCTTCGGTGGATCCTCCATGAAGTCCTCGCGCTCGATGTAGAGAACTCGGGAGAAAGGGACCTTTCGCGTACCGGCCGACGGGGCTTCCGGGTTGTTGATAGCGTCGAGCTCCTCGGATTGCCCTTCCGGGTAGTTGTCGATGACCAGCTTGAGCGGCCGCAGCACAGCCATCGCTCGCGGGGCGTGCCGATTGAGGTCCTCGCGGACGAAATGCTCGAGTAGCGACAACTCGATCACGCCGTCGGTGCGCGCGACCCCGATGCGGTCGCAGAAGTTCCGGATTGCCGCCGGTGTGTAGCCGAGGCGGCGAAGACCCGAAAGCGTCGGCATGCGGGGATCGTCCCAACCCGATACATAACCCCGTTCCACCAGCGTCAACAGTTTCCTCTTGCTGAGAATCGTGTGGGTGAGATTGAGCCGCGCGAACTCATACTGCCGGGACGGGAAGATGCCGAGTTTCTCGATAAACCAGTTGTACAGCGGTTGATGGTCGGCAAACTCGAGCGTGCAGATGGAGTGGGTGATGCCTTCGATCGAGTCGCACTGGCCGTGGGCGAAGTCGTACATCGGATAAATGCACCAATCGTTGCCGGTGCGATGGTGATGGGCGTGGAGGATGCGATACATCACCGGATCCCGCATATTGAAGTTCGGGTGCGCCATGTCGATTTTTGCTCGAACGGTGCGCGAGCCGTCCGGAAACTCGCCGGAGCGCATCCGCTCGAACAGGTCGAGGCTCTCGGCGACGGGCCGGTTTCGCCACGGACTTTCGCGGCCCGGCTCGGTCGGTGTGCCGCGGTACTCGCGGATCTTCTCGGCCGGAAGGTCGCACACGTAGGCGTTGCCGTCCTTGATGAGCTTGACCGCGAACTCATAGAGCTGTTCGAAATAGTCGGAGGCGTAGAAGAGCCGGTCCTCCCAGTCGAAGCCGAGCCAGCCGACATCGCGAATAATCGAGTCGACGTACTCTTGTTCCTCTTTGCAGGGATTCGTGTCGTCGAAGCGCAGATTGCACTTGCCGTTAAACTCGAGTGCCAGGCCGAAATTGAGGCAAATCGACTTTGCGTGGCCAATGTGCAGGTATCCGTTTGGTTCCGGAGGAAAACGCGTGTGCACACGACCGCCATGCTTGCCGGCGGCAATATCGGCTCGGATGATTTCCTTGAGGAAATGTTCGCCCGGAGCCTTGGCGGCTTCGGTGCTGACGTTTGGGTTGCTTGTGTCGCTCAAATCGGGTTTGGTGTCGTTCAATGGCTGATCGAGTGCCGGCCGCCCAGAGGACTGTCGGCCGAACTGCTCCTCACAACATTGTAACGGTCTGACGCTTGGGAACCATGATGTCATGCTACATTCACGGGCATGAAGCGCTTCGGGTTGGTCCTTTTCGCCGGGCTGGTGTTGTGGGGATGCGCCGGCATGACGGTCGGCGAGGACGGCGTGATCTGCATTGTCGGCGCCCGGCT
>CAYLSS010000634.1:0-3709 GCA_964385765.1 uncultured Solibacteraceae bacterium | reverse complement strand
CGACAAGCCGCTCACGGGGGGTCTTCTGGTGTTGGACGGCGGGGTGGAACTGCCGCTGGAGTCCCAGGGGCCGAACCTCGCGAAAGGGAACGTCCGGATTGCAAGCGATGGAATGTATCACGTGGCGGTGATGCACGAGGGTGAGCGAATCCGTCTCAGCGAGGATTACTTCATCGAAGCGCAGCGTGAGCGCGCGCCGGAGGTGAGTGTGCGCCGGCCGGGACGCGACTACCGCGCCAGTCCCATCGAGGAAGTGACCATCCAGGTGGAAGCGAATGACGATTTCGGCATGAACGAGCTGAGCCTGCGCTATTCGGTGAACGGCGGGCCGGAGAAGGCGGTGCAGCTTCTGGATCGGCGGGGGGCGACTGAAGCCGCCGGATCCACAATTCTGTATCTCGAAGAGAATGAGCTTGTTCCGGGCGATATTGTGTCGTATTACGCGGTCGCCCGCGACGCCAGGAACACCGCTCGAACGGATATCTACTTCATCGAGGCCCAGCCGTACGAGCGCGAGTTCAGCCAATCCCAGATGAGCGGAGGCGGCATGAGTGGAGGGGGCGATCAGGATCCTCGTTTGTCGCCTCGTCAAAAGGAGATCATCGCCGCCACCTGGAATCTGCTCAAGGACGAGGAGATGACGAACGCGCAGCGAGCCGAGGATGCACGGTTCCTGGCCGACGCGCAGAAGACGCTCCAGGAACAGGCTGAATCGGCTGCGCGGCGTATGAGGGCGCGGGAGCTCTCCCAGGTAAACGAGGAGTTCAAGAGCTTCTCGGAGAACATGGAACTGGCCGGCCGGGCGATGGCCGAGGTTGCCGACAAGCTCAAGGGCCAGCGACTGGAAGAAGCGCTGCAGCCGGAACAGAAGGCGCTTCAGCACCTGCTTCGGGCCGAGGCGATCTTCCGCAACATTCAAGTAGCGCGTGGCCAGCAAGGCAGCGGCTCGGGTGGCGGCATGGGACGCGACCTGGAGAATCTGCTGGAACTCGAACTGGACACCGAGAAGAACCAGTACGAAACCGGACAGCAGGCCGGCGCCGGCAGCCAGTCCGAGGAGATCGACGAAGCGCTGCAGCGGTTGGAGGAGCTGGCTCGGCGGCAGCAGGAACTGGCCGAGCAGCAGCGGCATCAGCAGAGCTCGCAACAGCGCTGGCAGCAGGAAATGCTGCGCCGGGAGGCCGAGGAATTGCGCCGGCAGATGGAACGCCTTGCCCGGCAGTCAGGCCAGAGACAACAACAGCAGCAAGGCCAGCAGAGCGGCCAGCAGCAGAGCCAGGGGGGCGGTCAACAGAGCGGAATCCCGGGGCAAGTTTCCGAGCAGCGGCTGCAGAACGCGATCGAGCGGCTCAAGCAGGCGACCGACGATATGCGACGCGCAAGCTCCGCCCGGGGCGAGAGCGGCCGCCGGGACGCGGAAGCCCGCCGGGCAGCCGAGCGCTTGCGGGAAGCGACCGATATGCTGAACCGGATGCGGAGCGAGGAGTCGTCCGAACAGCTTTCTGACATCTCCGAGCGCGCCGAACAGCTTGCCAGGCAGCAGCGCGACTTCTCCGACGATCTTCGCGAGATGTACCGCGGGCATCGGGCGCTGGGAGAGGATCAGCAGATGGCAGAGCCGATGCGGCCTCCCGAGCCCGGTGAGGTGGCCTCCATGGCCGAGCGAAAGCGGCGCATGGCCGAAAAACTCCAGGCGCTGGAGCGTGACATGCAGGACGCGGTACGGGATCTGTCGGCTACCGAACGGGAAGCCGCCGCGCGGCTGCGTGAGGCGCTCGGGGAGATGCAGCAAAACGAGCTCGGGTTGCGCATGCGATACCTGTCGGAGTGGATCCAACGAGGCCTTGGCGCCTATGCCTGGCTCCGGGAGGCTCCGGTAACGCAGGGACTGGACCGTTTGGCCGAGCAGACGCGCCGTGCTCAAGACGCGCTCGGGCAGTCCGGATCCGGGGATCAGGAGCTCGAGAAGGCGCTCGCCCAGGTGGAAAACCTGCGCCGGCAAATGGAGCAAATGACACGGCAACTGGAGCAGGGCCAGCCCGGCGGGCAGCAGCCTGGCCAGCAACAAGGCCAGCGGGCCGGACAGCAACCTGGTCAACAACAGGGTGGCCAACAGCCTGGACAGCAACAGGGCGGCGGGCAGCAGGGTGGAAACCAGCCGATGGGAGGCACGCCGTCTGCCGGAGGCGGGGAAGGCCGTACCTTCTCGGCGATGAACACGGGGGAGCGCTCGTTTTCGGCCGGAGGGCGTTCGCCCGGAGAGGTCGATTTCGATTCTCTCGAACGTTCGTATCGCGCCGGCCTGCGCGACCTCTCACGACTCCGCCGTGATGTCGCCGGGAGCGGAGCCGCCGCCGAAGACATACAGGAATTGATTCGCCAGATGCAGCAGCTCGATCCGAGCCGTTTCCCGGGCAATCCGGAGCTTGTCAGCCAACTCCGCACACAGGTGCTCACCGGACTCGAGCAACTGGAGCTGCGGCTGCGCCGGGAGTTGACGGGTGACGAAGGCGGGGACGTCAAGAGCGTCCTTTCCCATCCCGTGCCCCCAGGCTACGACGAAGCGGTTGCGAATTACTATCGAAAGTTGAGCGAAGGCCGGCGGTAGAGCAAGCTTCCGCCGGCTGGCCAGCTTTTCGAAAAAGGGCTGCTTTCACTTCTTTAGCGTTTGGTAGCGTTGGACTCAGGCGAGGTGGTCGCCCAGTGCAGCCAGAAACTCGTCGGGAGCAATCTTCTCTCCGTCGTTCATGCGTACAAGCATTGCGTCGATGATCTGCTTCGCATTGTCCTTGCCGTAGTTGCGCAGGAAACCATCGACGAAATGCTGCCCGGCGACGGCGCGATTGATCTCGCTTTCTTTGTTGTGATCCTGTAATTCGGTGTAGTACACGACCCGGAATTCACCCGTGTAGGTATCATCCCGGTACACTTCGAACATCGTCTTAGCAGCTTCCATCCCAGACATTAGTTCGAAGGTACCACGGCCGTCTGCGCAGGGCTACTGTACGACGTTGCCAACGGCGACGGAGATCGCGTTTGACTCGCGGCCGTCAAGAACCACCGAAAGGGATTGAATCCCCGCGGCTATGTTTGTGCCGAGGTAGAAATCGAGGTCATAGATGCCGAGCCGGGCATCCAGAAGCTCGACTTCGGCCACTTGATGGGAGATGCCGGAGACAACAACGGAAAGGCGCTCCGCCGCGACGACCTCATCCAGGCCACCGACGCCCGCGATCTGCAGCCGCACCAGGTCGCCGGGTTGAATCCGGGGCTGCTCGCTCGAAGAAAGCGCCTCCTCCCGGTTCGACACCACGCCGAGGATCACCGGTGGAGCCAGCGCCAAACGAACCAGCAAGGCTTCCGAGGCGCGACCAGCAGCGGTGAGACGCGCCACGGCCGGGCCCTCATTAAGCTGCGCGGGAATCGTGAAGAAGATAGAGTCGCCTTCGATGTCGGAGACCACGGCGGGGACATCATTGAGAGTCAGCGTAATATCAGAGGCAGCGACGCCCGGGGGCAGGGAACTGACATGCAGTCGAGCCGGCTGGCCGACAAAGGCGATGGGGTTGCCGGAAGCGGCGTCCCGAATGGGGGCGTGCATTGACGGCCGCGACGGATCGGCCTGTGCGATACGGAAGAGACGGCGCTGGGTGGTCACGTCGAGGCCGGTGATTGCGGTGGCGGGCACAATGCTCGGCTCCGCATTCGC
>CAYLSS010000633.1:0-3714 GCA_964385765.1 uncultured Solibacteraceae bacterium | reverse complement strand
ACTCGGACTTCTGCATGAGCGTTTCGGACGCCTGGCGCGGGCCGACGTGTTTGCGCCGGCGATTCGCATCGCCGCGGAGGGCTACCATCTCACGGCGCTACAAGAAAGCCTGATTACACGCTGCCGGCGAAGTCTGGGAAACCGATCAGCCGGCCAGCTCTTTCTCGACAAGAGGGGGGCGGTCTTGCAGGCCGGCAGTCTTATCGTCCAGCCTGCTCTGGCCCGTACTCTCGAGCGGTTGGCCACGGCGGGCTTCGGTGATCTCTACGAGGGTAAGATCGCGCGGGGCATAGCCGATGACATGCGGCGCAACGAAGGCTTCGTCACGGAGCGCGATCTGGCGGCTTTCATGGTGTCCGAACCGCCGCCGCTTGAGACACAATTCGGCGACTTGCGGGTTTGCACCTGCGGTCCACCGGCCGGGGGAATCGCGCTCGTGGAAATGCTGAACTTGTGGGACCCCGCGGGGGGCGATGACACCGACCTCGACACTCCGGACGGGGCGGCACTGCTTGCGCGGGTGATCCGCCACGCCCGACGCGACCGGCGCCGTTACCGGCTGAGGACCGCGGCGGAGTCGCCAGGGGAAGCCGCTAAGCTGTTGCGCCGTGACTACGCCGAACGCGCGGCCGAGACGATTCGACGGGAGGCGCTGGGCGGCGGAGAAACCTCGCATCTCTCCGTGATCGATGCCGCGGGAAACATCGTGTCGATGACGCAGTCGATCGAACGGAGTTTCGGCGCGGCCGAGATCGGGTCCGGCCTCGGTTTTCTCTACAACGGATACCTGCGTGCTTTCAAGGTTACGAATGAGCGGCATCCTCATTATTTGCGCCCTGGAGCGGTGGCCCGGTCCAATTCCTGTCCGACCGTGCTGCTGAAGAACGGCCGCGCATGGGGTGGGATCGGCAACACCGGCTCGGAGCGGCTTGCGTCCGGGATCTTTCAGGTATTGATCCGCCTTCGGACGCAGAGCCCTTTCGAGGCGGTCCATTCGCCTCGTCTCCACTGCACTCCCGACGATGTGGTGATGCTCGAAGCGGACCGGATTTCTGACGACGTGCGTTGCGCCCTGAGCGCGCGCGGGTATCGGCTCGACGCGCTGCCGGCTTACGCTTTCAGGACCGGAGGGTTGAACCTGATCATCGGATGTTCCGACGGTGGATACCGCGGTGTGTCCGACCCGCGTCGCGATGGCGCGGCTTTCGGACCACAAGGCCAACAGAAGCCTTGACGGCAGCCGGCTTGGCGCACCGGATGGAGAGACTGGGTTTTTTGGGATTTTACTTCTGATTCTCTCTGCTCCATCGTAGGACCGGAGCGACGAAGCCGCGACAGCCCGACGCGGGTTCATGGCGGTGTCGGCCAGCAACCCATAACTCTGGCATATAGATGCGGGATCGCACGTCGGACAGGGCTATCCGTTAGTAACCGCAAGCGATGCACCCGCCGCCTGGGGCGGTGAAACGAAACTCAATAGCAGCAGCAAGGAAAGGGCCGCCCGATCAGGAGCGGCCCTTTGAGTGAGGTCAAATGCAGCGGGCTGTCGTCACCAGCCGATTCGTAAGCCGAATCGGAAGACCCTCTGGTCGATACCCTCCTTGCCGGTGTTGGCCATACTGCTCACGACACCGAAGTTCGAGCTGTCGATATTCGACGGCGGATCCGGATCGAAGTGAGGTGTGTTGGTCACGTTGAACGCCTCGGCCCTGAACTGCAGGTCGAACCGTTCGGTGATCTGGAACTTGCGGAAGACACCGGTGTCCAGGTTGAACAGGCCGGGGCCCGTGTAGACGCCACGGCCGCAGGTTCCGAATCGGACCGGGTTGTTGAGGTCGTCGCGCGGGCTGGCGAGGGGAGCCCGGCTCCCCGATGGTTTGCATGGGGCCAATGCAGTCGGCAAACTGGCCGGAACCTGGAGCATTCAGGCTGGAGCCGCTGGCGGTCGGCGTGACATCGCGGCCACTCGAGATACGGCTGGACCAGTTGATCTGCCAGCCGCCCAGAACAGCTCCCGCGACACCGCTGGCGGCGTACGGCTTACCCGCGCCGAACGGCAGCTCCCAGATACCGGTGGCGTTGAAAACGTGCCGGTAGTCGAGGACAGAGCCGCGGTTCTTGTCATAGAACTCGGGAATATTGACGTTAACGCCACCACCCGAGTCGGCGCCACCGAAGCCCCGGTTGTGGGCCCACGTGTAGTTGAAGCTCATGGAAAGGCCGTCGGAAAACCGCTTTTCCGCCCGTGCCTGGAGGCCGTCATACATGTGGGTGCCCAATGTTCCATGGAAGGTTGTGCTTGCGGCGCGGCCAAAACGCTGAACGAGTTGCTTGCCGGCGTTGCCGCCGTTGAGATTGGCATAGTTGGCATCCAGCCGGTGGAACGTGCGCACCGACCTCGTGGCCACGTAGCCGAGCGATGCCAGCCAGTTACCGGCGAGCTGTTTCTCCAGTGTGAGGTTCCAGCTCTGGATATAGCCTCGATCGGCGTTTTGGTCCATGAAGGTAGCCGCGGCGCTGCCCGGAATGTCAATGATTCCGTTGCCGAGGTCAGGTTCTTCGGCTCCCGGAAGTCCTTGATCCAAAGTGGTCGCCCAGGCGCGGTTGTGGTCGAACGGCAGGTTCTGCACCAGCATGATCGGGAAGTTGGTGCGCAACGGGCGAGCCCAGTTGAACGGATCAATGGTGATGCCGTAACCGGCGCGCACGACGAAAGAGTCGGTGGCGCGGTAGGCGATGCCGAGGCGTGGGGCGAAGAAGTGTGTGTCGATCACGTCGCCAAGGCCGCAATCCTCCGGTACTTCACCCACACCGCAAACCATCATTTTGTTGTTTGCAATGTCGAAACGCTCCAGGCCGCGCGTGTCGCGGGTGGGGAACGGGTAATGCTCCCAGCGCACACCCAGGGTGACGGTCAGCCGCTGGTTGGCCTGATACCGGTCACGGACATAGGCGCTGAAAAGCTTCGTGTTAGTACGGTATTCCTGCGGGAACTGAATGATCCGGCCCGACTCGCGGGACAGTCCGAGCAGGAAACTAGCCATCGAGTTGAATTCCGTATCGTCGACGCCTTGCTTTCCGGTGGTCGACTCGCGGAAGCGGAAGCCGCCGGATGCGGGTCCAACGGCGCCCGGAAACTCCGGCTGCTCGTGACGAAGCTGCTGCCAGTAGAGATCGGTGCCGAAACGGAACTCGTGTTTGCCTTTGGTCCAGTTGCCGTTGCCCACAATTTGCCACTGCGGATCGCTGCGGAAATAGGGCATGAAGTTATTGGAGATGCCCAACTGTTCCATGCCGTCAATCTGGAATCGGGGCCAGCCTCCCTCGAATTCGCGGGTGCCATTGGTGCCCGGAATGCCCAAAAAGTCACGGCCGATATTCTGGTCGAGTTGTGTCTGGGCAACGTTCGTGTCCATCCACGTGAAACCAAAATAGCCGTCGAATACGAGGCTCGGCGAATGGACATAAGTGGTTGACCAGGTGCCGGATGTAGTGAACCCAAAGCCTTTGCCGGGGTTCGAGTTGGTCCGGTGCAGCCGGTTGCCGCCGAACTCACCGAAAACCTGCGGATTGTCCATCCGGTAATCGAGGTAACTGAAGCGCGCGAATGACGATACCTTCGGCGACATGTTCATGTTCACCTTGGCGTCCAGGGTATCGCGATGGAAGAAGTACGTTCCGCTGCCCAGGAAGTTCCGGTTTAGTCCGAGGGCC
>CAYLSS010000632.1:0-3714 GCA_964385765.1 uncultured Solibacteraceae bacterium | reverse complement strand
CTGATCGCGTCAATCACGAAGCCGATGACGGCCGCCGGGGTGATGGTCCTGGTGGACCGGGGCGAGTTGTCGCTCGATGACCGGGTGGTCGACTATATCCCCGAGTTTCACGAGGGCGATCGGAAGCTCATCACGATCCACCACCTTTTGACTCATACTTCGGGTCTGCCCGATCAACTGCCGGAGAACGTCGAGTTGCGCCGCCGGCAAGCGCCGCTGAAGGAATTTGTCGAACGCGCCATCCGAACGCCGCTGCTCTTCAAGCCGGGATCGAAGGTGGAATACCAGAGCATGGGCCTGCTGCTCGCCGCGGAGGTCGCGGAACGAATTACCGGGCGGCCGCTCCCGGAGTTCCTGGATAAGACGGTCTTCCAGCCGCTCGGCATGAGCCGAACGGCGCTGGGGCTCGGCCGATTCAAGATTTCCGACACCGCCTGGTGCCAAGTGGAGGAGGCTCCCGCGCTTTACGGCGGTAGCGCAGAGGATACCCGTAAGTGGGATTGGAACAGCGAGTATTGGCGGAGCCTGGCGGCGCCCTGGGGTGGAGCACATTCCACCGGACCGGACATTGAGCGGTTCCTGCGGTTCTTCCTGCACCCCACCAGCGACGTGCTGAAGCCCGAAACGGCGTCGGAGATGATCGTCAACCAGACGCCCGGCTTGAATGACCAGAGGGGCCTCGGCTTCATGGTGAAGCCGGGTAGCTTCGGGCGCGCCTGCTCAACGGGAACTTTCGGACACAGCGGGGCCACCGGAACCTTCGCCTGGGCGGACCCCGCAACGGATACGAGCTTTGTGATTCTCACCACGCTGCCGGCGCGGACGTCGCACGAATCCCTGCTGCGGCCGGTGTCCGATATCGTGTCCGAAGCGGTAGCCTGAAACCATCAGCGGCAGGATGGGGCCGCTTCGCAAGAGGGACATCGATGCATCTCGTCAGACTGTTACTTTTCGGATTGCTGACCGCGGCGCTTTGGGCGCAGCAGAGCTTCGACCTGCTCATCGTGAACGGTACTGTCTTCGACGGCAGCGGCGCCCCGGGCAGCCCGACGGACATCGGCATTCGCGCCGGGCGAATCGCGGCTATCGGCGAATTGGAGGACGCCACCGCCACCCGAACCATCGACGCGCGGGGACTCGCGGTGACGCCCGGCTTCATCGACATCCACAATCACTCCGATTACACGCTGCTCGAAGAGCCGGAGTGCCAGAGCATGATTCGCCAGGGTGTCACCACCATGGTGCTCGGCGAGGGCGGGTCGGCGGGACCGGTCCACCCCGGCGACCACCCCTGGACGACGCTCGGCGGCTACTTCGACCACGTCGGGAAACGCGGCGTCGCGACGAACATCTGCTCCTACGTCGGACAGACGCAGGTCTGGACTTATGTGAAGGGTCACGAGCTGACTCCGGCCACTTCCGAACAGATCGAGTCAATGAAGAAAGAGATCGCGCTCGCGATGGAGCAAGGCGCGATGGGACTCTCGACATCCCTGCTCATGCCGCCATCGAGCCTGGTTACAACCGGGCAGTTGGTCGAGCTGGCAAAGATCGCCGCGGAGCATGGCGGGATCTACTCGACCCATATCCGCGACGAGGGCGCCGGCGTCATCGGTTCCATCGAGGAGGCGATCACCATCGGCAAGGAAGCGGCGATCCTTGTCGACATCATCCACATGAAGATCGCCGAGCAGAAGCTGTGGGGCCAGATGAACGAAGTCGTGGCGATGATCCGCAAAGCCCGCGATGAGGGACACGATATTCGCGCCAACCTTTATCCCTACACGGCTGGACAGAACAATCTACGCGCCATTATTCCGCCGTGGGCCCACAATGGCGGCAATGAGAAGATGCTCGAGCGCCTGCGCGACCCGGCAGCCCGCGAGCGGATGAAGAGGGACATTCTCGAAGGCCTGCCGGGATGGTACAACCACTACCTGGCCGTCGGTGGAGACTGGAGCCGGATGCTGCTCGTCTCACTCTCGGCCGACCGCAACAAGCCGTTCATCGGGAAGCGCATGAGCGAGCTGATCGAAAGCCGCGGCGACGATCCGGTGGAGACGCTCTTCGACGTTTTGCTCGAGGAAGGCGGTTCGGTTCCGACCGTCTACTTCCATCACACCGAAGACGACATGGTGCTGGCCATGCAGCAGCCGTTCACCTCGATCGGCTCCGACGGCTCGGCGATCAGCATCGACGGTCCGCGGGCCGATTCGCATCCGCATCCGCGCTGGTACGGAACGTTTCCCCGCGTCCTCGGGCGCTACGTGCGGGAGAAAAACGTGCTGACACTGCCGGAGGCTATCCGCAAGATGACCAGCATGAACGCGGATAAGATCGGACTGGAAGAGCGCGGCCTTCTGGAGGAAGGTTATGCGGCGGACGTTACGTTGTTCAATCCCGAGACGGTCATTGATCGCGCTACTTTCGAGCGCCCGCACCAGTACCCGGCGGCAATTCCCTACGTGATCGTGAATGGCGAGATCGTGCTCGATGACGGAGAGCACACGGGAGCATTACCGGGCAAGGTGCTGCGCGGACCGGGATACGCGGGACGATAATGAAATGCCGGCTGGGGCTGAGCCTATTCCGTCACTTCGAGAAATACCCGCAGCAGGTTTCCGCCCAGGAACTTGCGTATGCGCTGCTCCGAATAGCCGCGGCGCAGCATGGCATCGGTGATGAGCGCGAGGTCGCTGATGTCGCGAATGCCGCGCGGCGGGGCTGGGCCGCCGTCGAAGTCGGTGCCGAGGGAGACATGGTCCTCGCCGGCAAGTTGAATGGCGCGGTCCACTGCGCCGATCCACTCGTCAACAGTCAAGAGCAGATCCGGCGGCGCATCCGGCCCCACATAAGGGAAGCCCCGGGCGATCACACGGTCAATGGCAAGAATATCGAGCTTCGCTTCGTCGGCTCCGATATCGGTCGTATCCCAGAAGGTCTTGCCCGTTTGCCTCGTGCGCCACTCGAAGTAGCGCGGATTGTGAAACGAATTGCCGATCTGGAAGCCGATCACTCCGCCCTTGGCCGCCAACTTCTTTACCAGCGCATCCGGCATGTTGCGAGGGATGTCGTTCACGCTCCGCAGCCCGTGGTGCGTGGCCACGACTGGATCGGAGCTTACTTCGAGAACTTGTTCGATGGTCTCGTCCGAGGCGTGCGAAACGTTGATCAGCATACCGAGCCGGTTGGCCTCGCGGACCACGTCGCGTCCCCGCTCGTTGAGGCCGTTCCAGCGCTGCTCCGCACAGCATGAGTCGGCGAACTCGTTGGCCCAGTTGTGCGCCGGCAATTGGAAGCAGCGTAAGCCGAGCCGGTACAGGCTTCGCAGGACACCCGAATCCCCATCCAGGTCGAAGCCGCCCTCGAGGTCGAGCACCGCGGCCATCTTGCCGCTTCGGTTGATGCGAACGATATCTTCCGCGTCCAGAGCGAGTTCGATCGTATCGCGGTTCGACTCAATCTGATTGATGGCGAGGTCAATCAGACGAAGTACCTGCTTGGTTTCGAAACGCGATGGATAGTACTCCTCGCGAACATAGAGCGTAAACATGAAGGCATCCACTCCTCCTTCGCGCGCCCGCGGCAGGTCGACTTGACCGTCGGGATATCGCTGGCCGATATCGCCTCCGGTATAAAACTGGCGCGTGCCTATGTGGACATGTCCGTCAAAGACAAACGCATCCGCGTGAAGTTTCAACGCTTCCGCGGAAG
>CAYLSS010000631.1:0-3722 GCA_964385765.1 uncultured Solibacteraceae bacterium | reverse complement strand
GCAGGCGGCAACACATGTTCGCCGCCTGGATGCGCACCTCCTGGTCGCAAAGCGACCGCAGATGCATTTCGACGCGATGCTGCTCCTCGTTGTAACGGGCCTCATGCCTGAATTTCCGGAGTTCGAAGTCCGCGCCCAGTTCCCGGTTCATGCGGCCGAGAACGTTCAGGTTGAACGCGCCGGTGACACCGGTAGCGTCGTCGTAGCCGGCAAGCAACTGATCAATCGGCTTTATAAGATCTGCGCCCATCAGAAGCAGGTCCCGCGGCTGGAGAGACTCGCGCACCAAACGGAGGAACTCTTCGGCCCCCGCACGATCGAAGTTTCCGATGTTACTACCCAGAAACAGGAGCAGAACAGGTTCGTCATCCCGCCGGTCAGCCCTTATTCGTCGCAAGCCGTCGATGTAGGTGTCGTGGTAGATTCGGACGTCGGCCAGGTCGCTCAGCTCGCTCGTGCATCGTTCGAGCGCCACCAGGGAAATGTCGATCGGATAGTAGGCTGGCTGGCGATGATTGCCAATGGCCTCCAGGACGATGCGGGTCTTTCTTCCGCTGCCGCTGCCAAGCTCGGCGACATTGGCATTCGCCGGCAAGTACGACCCGAGCTTCTTGCTGAGTGTAACAAGAAGCCTTTCGTCGGCTCGGGCGAGCCCGTACTCCGGCAGGTGAGTAATGGCTTCGAAAAGGATGCTGCCGAGGTCGTCGTAGAGGTATTTCGCGGGGATTTCCTTCTGGCCGGAACGGCTGAGACCCTGGCGGACATCATTCGCGAAAAGAGTCTCCCCCTCGCCTCCCGGCAAAGTGCTGGACATGCCGCTTTTATAACATGGCCCGATGCGGGCGTGTCTGTACAAGGGTTCTGGCGTCTCTTTCCTCGAACGCGCCATAATCGATTACATGGAGGGAACCCAGCATCTTCGATCCGAACTCGCCGAGGCGCGCCGCCGCACCGACGAGTTATTTTCCATTGTCAGGCAAGAATCGATGTACGAGCGGCCCATCCCTGAGCGGCATCGACTCAACTTCTATCTGGGTCACGTGGAGGCGTTCGATTGGAACATGGTCTGCCGTTATGGCTTATCGATACCGGCGTTCAATTCTGAGTATGACGAATTGTTCGCCTTCGGCATCGATCCCGATTCGTCTGGCCTGCCGGCCGACAAAGCTTCGGACTGGCCGTCGCTGCAGGAGACCGGGGACTACAACCGGCGTGTGCGGGAGACCATGGACCGGGTGATCGAGGACGCCCCGCCTCAGCTTCTTCATGTAGCGATCGAGCACCGGCTGATGCATGCGGAGACGTTATGCTACCTGCTTCACAATTTGGGCAACGAGCATAAAGCGGCTCCGCGAGCCGAGACGCGGAGTTCTTCGTCTCGACCCCGTTCGGAGATGGTAGAGATTCCGGCCGGACGAGCGACCCTCGGGCAGAGACGCGAGAATGGCTTTGGCTGGGATAACGAATTCGAAGAGCTTCAGGTCGACGTACCGGCATTCTCGATCAGCAGGTACAAGGTGACCAACGGAGAATACCTCGACTTTGTCCATGAAGGCGCCGAGCCCCCTCACTTCTGGAGGAAGGCTCCGGACGGCTGGCTGCTGCGGACCATGTTTGGCGAAATCCCTCTGCCGTTGGGCTGGCCGGTCTATGTCACGCATGAGCAGGCGTCCGGCTACGCGCGGTGGCGCCAGTTGAGCCTTCCGACAGAGGTGCAGATGCAGCGTGCGGCGTATGGCTCTCCGGACGGCGCCGAGCGTTCCTATCCGTGGGGTGAAAGTCCGCCGGACAGGACGCGTGGAAACTTCGACTTTGCGCATTGGGATCCGATCCCCGTGGATGCGACACCCGCCGGAGACAGCGCCTTCGGCGTTTCGCAGCTCCTCGGCAACGGCTGGGAGTGGACGTCCGATCTGTTTCGCCCGCTTCCCGGCTTTGCTGAATTTCCCTTCTATCTTGGCTACTCGGCGAACTTTTTCGACAATGACCACTACGTCATGAAGGGTGGCTCGCCGCGTACGGCGGCAAAGCTGCTGCGCCGGTCGTTCCGCAACTGGTTCCGCCAGAAATACAAGTACGCTTACGCGAGCTTCCGCTGCGTAGGATGAGAAACGGAGGACGGATGCTGGACTTGCAGGCCATGGCCTTGATGAGAGCTGCCGCTGCCGTGCTGCTGGCCGCCTGCCTGCCCGGCGGCTGGTTGACCGGCAGTGACATGGTCTTTCCCGGAGAGTCCTGGCAAGCTGTGCCGCCGGAATCCCGGGGTGTGGACCCGGACCAGCTCACGGCCGCGGTAGAGTACCTTGCCGGTCACGCGCCGCGAGACGGCGTCAACCAGTTGCTTATCGTTCGGCATGGGCGCGCGATCCACGCCGGTCCGAAGGTGGACGAGGTGCATGGCATTTGGTCCTGCACCAAGTCATTCACCAGTACCGTTCTCGGGCTGCTCGTTGACGACGGAGCTTGTACTCTTGACACCAGGGCGGCCCGGCACGTCCCGGGGATGACCGAGGACTACCCGCAGGTGACCTTGCGGCACTTCACCACCATGACGTCGGGCTACCGCGCCCAGGGCGACGAGCCGCGCGGGCCCTACACGCATGGTCCCAGCAGGACGCCTTTCCTGCCCGGCCCCCCGTTGTTCGCTCCGGGCTCGAAATACGCCTACTGGGACTCGTCCATGAACCAGTTCGCGAACGTGCTGACGCAGATCGCCGGCGAGCCGATCGAGGAATTGTTCCGCCGTCGCATAGCCGGTCCCATCGGCATGGATCCGGCCAAATGGAACTGGGGCGATTTCGGCGAGGTCGAAGGCATCACCGTCAATGGCGGCGCCGGCAACCAGGGCAAACACATCTTGATTTCTGCCGCCGAAATGGCCCGCTTCGGGCATCTATTCCTGAACAACGGAAGTTGGGACGGCAAGCGTTTGTTGAGTGAGGAGTGGATCGACAGGGCCACCCGCACACAGGTCCCGGCGGGCATTCCGCTCGGACACCCCGAGAGCGGCATCCAAGGGCCCGGCATGTACGGCTTCAATTGGTGGACCAACGGCGTCAAACCCGGCGGCGGGAGGAAGTGGCCCGGCGTTCCCATCGACGCCTATGCGGCCTCGGGCCACAACAACAACGACATGTTCGTGATTCCTTCGTGGTCGATGGTGGTTGTGAGGCTGGGTCTCGACCAGTCGGGCGAGGACGACTTTGCGATCACGGATGAGACTTACGCGGCGTTCCTCCGTCTGGTCGGCGAAGCGATCGAGTAACCCCCAGAGCAGATTCCGTCACCGCGGGCGGATTGGTGCGCCGCCGGGCGGGTATCGCCCGCGAGCGCGGTCTCGCAATCCTCGATAGGATAGGAGCTTCTTTCGAAAGGGACTTCACCGCCAGTGCCGCATAGCGAGACGTTTTTTGGAACCCGGCGAAAGATCGGGCTTGTGGTTGGAATCCTGCTCTTCGTCGTCATCCTCCTGGCGCCCGCACCGTCCGGGATGGGGGAGGAGGCTCACCGAATGGCTGCCGTCGTGGCGCTCATGGCGGCATGGTGGATCACGGAGGCGACCCACATTGCGGTGACGGCGCTCGTTCCCGTTGCGGCCTACCCGCTGCTCGGAATCATGCCGTCGGCGGAAGTCGCGCCCCACTACACCAATCACCTGATCTTCCTTTACATCGGCGGCTTCATCCTGGCCCTGGCGATGGAGAAATGGAACTTGCACCGGC
>CAYLSS010000630.1:0-3726 GCA_964385765.1 uncultured Solibacteraceae bacterium | reverse complement strand
ACAGGCGCTGGCCGGAGGCGGGCGGTGCGCGGGGAGTGGGTTTCGTCGCGGCCGAGAAGACGATGGGGATGGAAAAGAGCCATAATGGAAACGATGGCTACTGTCCGCATGAGTGAAGCGGAGCTGGCGCGCGATGTCCACGCGGCGCTGGCCAAGGTGCGCCAGGGCGTTGAGGTGGTCGTCGAAGAGGACCACCGACCTGTTGCGGTGATCCGAGCCCCGTTTAGCAAGGGTCGTCTGCTGTCGGAGTGCGTTGCGCTGGCTGAGGCACGCGGCACAACCGCGATTCCCGACGAAGGCTTCATGGAGGATGTCGCAGAAGGGATCGCGGAACGCAGCAAGCCATGGAACCCACGATCCTGGGAGTAGTCCTCGATTCCAGCGTTGTGATCGAAGCGGAGCGGCAGCGTCTCGACGTGGCCCGCTTCCTCAACCACATCGCCACCCAGATCGGCGAACGGGAAGTGTCCCTCTGCTCAATCAGCGTGGCAGAGCTTGCACACGGTATCCATCGCGCCGACACGGCTGCGCGATCGCCAGGCCCGCCGCACTTTCCTCGATGACCTGAAGGCCACGGTGCCCGTCTATCCGATCACCGGGGAAACGGCGGAACTGGTGGGAAAGATCAACGCCGAGTCTTCGCAAAAGGGCATCATCATCCCGTTCGATGATCTCCTCATCGGCGCCTGTGCGATTGAACACGGCTGCGCGATCGCCACGCGCAACGTGCGCCACTTCCGGATGATCCCAGGGCTGAACGTCATCGAACTCTAGCCGCCCCCGTCCCCCCCTCTCCACTTTCCGCAGCGGTCCTCGCCGTCCAGGGTAAAGCTCTGCCGCTTCGCGCCCTGGACCGCTCCGGGCCGCCGCAGAGCAGACCATCCTGAGAAGAGGGAAGGAGGCTTCTGGTCCCGGTGCTGCCAGCCGACGTACAATCGAGCTTCGGGTGCCAGCGGCTAAAACAAAAACGGCTCTCCTTCTGGCAGCGCTGCTCGCGGCCTGCTGCCTGCCTCTAGCCGCCCACACCCGCACCGCCCAAAACTCGCCTCTGGGCCTCCGGGCCTCCGTTACCGCCGGGTACCGGGCGGCGCCGGCCGGTAACCTCCACAACGCACTGAGGATCTCCCCCGAACTACGACAGACCCGCATACGATCTCGTTGTACGGTCGGAGATCGGGGTCGGAGATTGACCTGAACCCCGATCTGCCGGACCCCGATCTGCGGAGCGGATGGAGGAGCTGATCGGGAAGGCGGACGGGGAGAAGCTGGACAAAGGTGCGGGCGCGGTTGCAGGCGCTGGCCGGAGGCGGGCGGTGAGCGGAGAGTGGGTATCGGCGCGGCCGAGGGGGTGGCCGCGGCATGGCTGCGGGGAAGCGGCTGGCGGCGCTCGTGTTCGCGGCGGCGGCGACCGCCGGGCAAGGTGTCGAACAGGGCCGCAGCCTTTTCTTACAGATTCGGTACTCAGTCTCAGAGTTCCTCAGGCTCGTCTTGCATGAGATCGGAGTGGCCGGGGGAATGAGTTCACCAGGCTGTTATCATGAAGCAGAAACCCAGTGACGAGTTCGACTCTTGAACAGGATCCCGGCAGGGCCGAAATCACCGAGATAGTGCGCCGGCTTGCGACTCGATTTCAGCCAGACAGGATCATTCTGTTTGGCTCTCACGCCAGGGGAACGGCCTCCGCCGGCAGCGACGCCGACCTACTTGTTGTGGTGCCGGTCCAGGGATCCCGCCGCAAACTTGCCACGGAAATGGAGCTCGCACTCGCCGGCGTCAATATGCCCACTGACCTGATTGTCGTCACTCCGGAACAACTCCGCCGCGATCAGGACCGTCGAGGCACCATCATTCATCCGGCTGTGCGGGAAGGTATCGTGCTTTATGAGCGGGGCGGATGAAAGCCTGGATATGGTCGCGCGCTGGATGGAAAAAGCGGAGAACGATCTCCGCAACGCAACTCACACGCTGACCCTCCAGGAAGACTGCCCCTTCGACACGGTGTGTTTCCACGCACAACAGTGTGTGGAGAAGCGTCTGAAAGCGATTGTGCTGCGATTTGGCCTCGACGTCCCGCGCACCCACGATCTGAGGGTGATATTCCAGATGGTGCCGGCCTCCTCGGGCCTGGACATCGACCTCGGCGAGATTCTGCCTCTGAACCGGTACTCGGTTGAAGCCCGATATCCGGACGACTGGGAACCGATCACCAGGGAGGAAGCCGAAGCTGCGGTGCAGATTGCCCGCAACGTAAGCGAGCGAACGCGCGATTTGTTGTCGTCCGGCTCCGGAAGTCCAGCGGGGCCGCAATAGGCGGCAGTAGCCCGGGACGATGGTACGAATCCTCCAACTCCTGGTCGTCTTTATTGTGGCGGTCCCCGCCGCCCTGGCCGGATGTACGCCGATAGAACCGCCCGGCGATCCACTGCTACGACGGCCAACGGAGACGATCGACCCAACTCCTCTTGGGGCAATCCACGGCTACAGAGCGCCGGCACTCCGGTGTTCGTGTCCATCCCAACCCCACGAGAAAGCCACTCGACACGATTTCTGCAACTACGACGGGCTGATGCGGAGTGTTCGAAGGCAGTTTACCGGCAAAGAACGGGATTATGAGTCGGGGCTCAACTGACCCCGATCTCCCAACCTCTTCGCGAACCGACAAATACCGGCGCGCCTGAGAAAAAACCCGCGCTGACCGTCGGGCCACCCGCGGAGCCACAAGGGATCGGAGAACACGCCAACAAATCCAACGCCACCGAGCGGCCGATGCCACAGCAGACCGGCCGCGACACAACCTCCTGTGTGTCAACAACTTCGGGCGCCGTCTACAACACAAAAAAACGCGCTGATCGTCGGCCTCGCTCAACTCCCTAATCGATGTCGATTTCGAGCACGAGTTCTGGGTGCGTGTCAGGAGCAGTTACGGCGTTCAAGACTTCAAACGGCAGCGCCACGGCAGTCTTTCGATCCAGGGTCTTGACGTCGAGGCGCGTTTCCTGGTGGGGTTTGAGGGTCACGAGATCCGCGGCGCCGTGGAAGGTGTAATCGCTCTTGTTGTCCAGGACGTACGCGGCGTCGGACGTGTTCTCGATCCGCACCGAAAGCACGCTGGATTTGCCGGGATAAGTCGCCTCCCGAATATTCAGGGAGCTTTCGATCACCGGCAGGACGTGCTGTTCGCGTCCAATCAGCAAGTTCTTGAACCAGACGGCGGTCCGTCCTGCCCGCAGCGCCTTCGCGATCCCGGCGGCGGAACGCTCCGTGGCGAAGACGAGTGTCACGGGGCGGTGGCCTCCGTTCGGCACGTCGTATTGCCAGTCGATCAACCCATGAATGTCGGAGGTGCCGAGGATGGTCAAGTTGTGATCCAGTGCGATTTGAAGCGCCTCGTCGGAATACGTCATGTTGTTGGCGACTTCGATGCCTTGCAAGAGCCCGTCGCCGATAAGCTGGCGGTGGAGATCGGTCAGCGTCGCGACGCCGTCGGGTCTCTGGGATACCCAACTCGGGTGGTTCCAGAAGGTGAAGGCGCCCTGACTGCCGGCTTCCCGGAAGACCGTCACAGCGTCGTCCTGGAGGAGCGGGTTGGCATCTTCCAGGAAGATTGCGTTGGAATGCCCCGGCGGCATGCTGCGCGTAATCTCCGATCCTCTGAGCACAATCAGCGGTTCGTCCCCGGCCGCCTTGACGGCGTGTTCGGTGTGAAAGCGCAGTTCCAGGTCGGCC
>CAYLSS010000629.1:2731-3733 GCA_964385765.1 uncultured Solibacteraceae bacterium | reverse complement strand
GAGGCAATTTGGCATACAAGAACCTGGACCGGCTGTATCGGCAACGAGAATCAGGGCATTGGGCCCACCGCCTCATCCGTCTCCTCTCGCCGCCGGCTCCGTTCATGATGAACCCCGCGGAGAATCTGGCGATTCCGCTGGGAAAGAGGAACCTGTACATAGGCGGCGCCGGTAACTCTGTTTCCGACTTCGTAAACGTCGACGTTGCCTGTCTGCCGGGAGTGGATGTCGTGGCCGACATTCAACACCTTCCGTTTCGAGAGGAGGTCTTCGATCGCGTCGAATGTGACGCGGTCCTCGAGCATGTGCCGGATCCGGCCCGTTCCGTCGATGAGATCAAACGGGTGCTCGCGCCCGGCGGTGTCGTCCATCTGGTCACGCCGTTTTGCCATCCGTTCCACGAGTACCCGAAGGACTACTGGCGCTTCTCAATCGACGGTCTCCGCCGGCTCGCCGAAGGGCTCGAAGAACTCGCCGCCGGCTGGAGGACGGGGCCCACGGCAACCGTTCTGGTGATTACTCTCGAGTTCGCGAAGCTACTCCTGCCGTTTCGCGCGTGGCGTCTGTTGGCTCACGGGGTTCTCGGGTGGATCATCTTTCCTCTCCGGTACCTGGATCTGCTGCTCTTCAAGTCCCCTGCGTGCGGACGTATCGGCAACCACTGTTTCCTCTGGCTCCGAAAACCTGAATGAAGCCCGCAGCTTGGTCCTGTGAGAGAGCCGGTAGAATGGGTCTTCCGGCTTATCTATATGCGAGTCTTACATTGGTTGCTGACGATTCTGGCCCTGCTTGTCCCGGCAGCCCAGGGCTGGGGTCCGACCGGTCATCGGGTGGTCGGCCAGATTGCCGAAAATCATCTCAGCGCTCGGGCGGCGCTCGCGGTCCGCGATCTGCTCGGGCACGAGTCGCTGCCAAAGGTCTCCACCTGGGCAGACGAAGTTCGTCCGCGGGAAGAGTGGCGCCATACCGCCCCGTGGCACTACGTCAACGTCCCCGAGGGCC
>CAYLSS010000629.1:0-2721 GCA_964385765.1 uncultured Solibacteraceae bacterium | reverse complement strand
CTACGCCGGCTCGGTAAAGAATCCGGATGGAGACATCATCCAGGCGCTCCGCCAGATGGAGGAGACACTGCGCGACCGTGACGCTCCGCGGCAGGAGCGCGTTCATGCATTGAAGTTCCTCGTCCACTTCGCCGGCGACCTGCACCAGCCCATGCACGCCGGATTGGCCGACGACCGCGGCGGAAACGATATCAAGGTCCATTGGATGCGGTTCTCGCAACCGACCAACCTGCACGCTGTGTGGGACAGCCGGCTGATTGCCGCCGAAGGGCTCAGTTACACCGAGTGGGTGACGTTTCTTGATCATGCCTCGGAGGAACAAATTCGCGAATGGCGGAATTCCACCTATCTGGACTGGATGGAGGAGTCACGGAAGTATCGCCGCGAGGCGTACAGGTTCGATCGCGACCGGCCGCTTGGCTATGATTATCTGCGGAAACATCTGCCGGTTGTGCGGCTGCGTCTGCTGCAGGCCGGGATTCGACTGGCCGGAATTCTGAATTCGGTCTTCGCGGGCGAGTAAGCCGGAAGCCGGGCTGACAGGGGGTTATCATGTTCCCTATGGGTGCGCAAGGAATTTGCAGAACAGCGGCAATTGTGTTTTTGTCCCTCGCTGGCTTGGCCGGCGCCGTCTGGGCGAACGGACACCCGAAGGTCGAGGGGGTCGTGGACATCAAGCGAGAGCCGGCGGTGATCACCGTCGGGGGAGCCGGCGCGGACCTGCCCGCCTTCACGTCGCGCGCGATCCAATTTGCCCTCGACGTGCTCAAGACGCGAGGCGGCGGTACGGTCAAGCTGAACCCCGGAACCTATGAGATGACGGGTCCCGTTCACCTGGGCAGCAACATGGCGCTCGAGGGATCCGGACCCGATACGGTGCTTCGGAAATCCGCCGGTGTTCGGACCGGTCTGCTGATCGATGTGGGCTATGGCGTCGTGAAGATCGAGGTCGAGGATTCATCGGGATTCCCGGTCGGTACCGGCATTCAAATCCATAACGACGACTTCAGGCAGGGCTACGGCGTCTCCACTGCAGTCGTCACCGCCGTAAAGGGGAACACCCTGTACCTCGACACTCCCACGATCCAGGACTATGAGGCGCACCTCAACGGGACGGTTACCAACGCCTTTCCCATTGTCGCGGTGGTCGAGGCCGAAAACGTGCGGATCGCCAACCTTGTGATCGATGGAGACCGGAAGACCAATGATTACATCAACGGCTGCCGCGGCGGAGGAGTCTACCTGTTCCGCGTCCGAAACGTGGAAGTCAACGGAGTGCATGTCACAAACTTCCACGGCGACGCGTTCAGTTGGCAGATCACTGAAGATGTGACCATCCGGAGCAGCGAAGCATCTCACAATGGCGGTATCGGATTCCATCCCGGGACCGGCACCGTGGGTACAGTCATGGAGGGCAACCTCGCCCATCACAACCGCCACGATGGGATCTTCCTCTGCTACCGGGTCCAGAACGGCGTGTTCCGCGGGAACAAGATGTACGCGAACGAGCGCTACGGATTGTCAATCGGCCACAAGGACACAGACAATCTCTTCGAGAACAACGAGATCTTCGAGAATGCGAGTCACGGTGTGATGTTCCGCGACAATAAGGCGCAGAACGCCGGGCACCGGAACACGCTGCGCGGAAACCGGATCGAGAATAACGGCGCCGGCCGGGATGACGCTTACGGAATCTGTATTCGCGGCGAGACGCGCGACATCGTGATCGAGAACAACACCATCCGGTCAGAGGGAACCGGCCAGAAGGCCGCTGTCTTCATCGGCAAAGAAGCCGGCGCCGTCACGGTGAAAGACAACAGAGTCGAGGGCCATCCGGAAGTGGAGCGTGAAGCGCGCTAGCCAAGATAGCGCGCGCCAGCATCGTGGTCACCAGATTCTGACTCAATTCCGGACCTCTCCTGCTTCCAGGCGGTCGAGGTTCGGCGTGTGCACCGTCTCGTTTCCCATGAACCCCAGGTGCTCGTTGTCATGGTCATCCGAGATGATGAACACGATATTCGGTTGTCCCGCCGGTTCGGCCTCGTTCGTTCCTGCGCGCACGGCGAGGATTAAAGCGGCAAGAGACAAAGACACCAACCACGCATTACTCATCACGATATACACGATATCTGATCCACATAGCCATCGCACCCCGTGGGCGCGGCTCTACCCGAATTGTTGCCACGAATTCGCCTGCCCGGAAGACTGCAGCGGGCTGTCTCTGATGCGATGCCGCAGCCGGCGGGATCCTGTCCGCGCCTCTGGCCACGTCCTTCCTCTCGCGTTCCAAAGGCTACCTAATGTATAGTCGAGAAAATGTCAGGAACGGCTCCGCAGTCCGCTCAACGGGCCGCAGTCACGGGGATCGCTTCGAACGTGGGCGCAACGAGTACTGATGTTCCCTGCCCGGTATGCGATGAGGAGCTGGGGTTGATCGTTGCGCTGAAGGATCGTAGCGGCCACAGTCTGAAGACCGTCTCCTGTATCGGTTGCGGGCTGATGCGCGTGGATCCCCTGCCCACTGTCGAGGAATTGCGACGGTTCTACGAGCGGGAATATCGATCTGCGTACAAGGGTGTTCGCCGCCCGAAGCTGAAGCATGTCTACCGGTCGGGTGTTCTCGCTTCCGAACGTCTTCGCCGGCTTGCTCCCCACCTCGGGTCTGGCTCAAGGGTGCTTGACGTCGGGTGCGGTTCCGGAGAATGGCTTTACATGCTGGAC
>CAYLSS010000628.1:0-3737 GCA_964385765.1 uncultured Solibacteraceae bacterium | reverse complement strand
CGTGGGGATCGAGTATGCAACGAACTGGCCGCTGGGATTGGTTTCCACCACCCGCTGGAAGCCGGTGCCCTCGTTGCGCAGCGTGACTTGCGCCCCCGGTATCACGGCCTCCGCAGGGTCGGTGACAGTTCCGACGATGGTTCCCGATTGCACTTGGGCGAAAGTGACAATCGGAAGGAATAGCATGAATAGAAGCAAACCTCTGCTTGGCATTCTTGTTCCCTTTCCTAGACGCTAGACTACCCCACCCCTGTTAACAGGGGTAACATCTAGTATATACCCGAGGTCATTAGAATAGGGAAACCGGAAGATAGGGAATTTCGAATGATTGGCACGGCGGTTTCTAGGCCGCGGTCCGATTTAAAATGATCTTTTCATGGCAAGCTTCCGCTGGCGCTGGTCTCGGCTGTGTGGCTGGCCGGTCGAGTCTGGCCTGACCGCATGCTGGGCGGTGCTCACGGCGGGCGGCGTGGCGATGTCGTTATGGTTCTTCAAGCACTGCCAAGACTGAGATCGGCAGGCTGGTTTAGAAGATGAAGCTCAGGCCGCCGCGGACAGCACGTGGGTTTTGAATCAGGTAAAGGGTGCGTCCATCCGGGGTGGCTACAGGCACGTAACCTTGGGCCAGGAGATTCCGCAGCTCGGCGCTGGCGATGAGACGGCCGCTCCAAACGCCGAATGAGGGCACTGACTGGCGCAGGCGGATATTGAGGCCGAGATCCGGTTGGATCCCGTTGGTGAGGTACAAGTGAGCGGGTGAAAGGACACTGAAGTCAGTCCACTGATAGCCGGCCGAGAAAGCGGTTCCGATGCCGGGAACAACCCCGGTCACCGTGGTGGCGATCCAATAGCGGCGGCTGGGCTGCATTGACTGGCGAAGCTCCGCCGCATTGTCCGTCTTGAGTCGCGGGGATTGGTTTACCAGGACACCGGTATTGCCCAGACCTATTTCGAAAGACAACTGCTCGGTTAAACGCTGGGAAGCCGATGCGGTAACGCCAACGCGGTCGAAATTCCCGATGTTGAAGACCGAGGAGTTGGATGCGAGATCGGGCAGAAGATCGCCGGTCATATAGAGGCCGGCCGGCGAGGCGACCATGACCGCCGAGTTGGTGACTCCTTCGCGATAAGCGCCGACACTAAAGGACCGGTCGCCGATCACCTTGGTATAGGTGAACTCGAAGTTTTGGATCCGCTGCACGCGAGCGTCACCGGCGATGAGAGAGACGCGGGGAAACATCGCGAGCACCGTGAGATCATTCTCCATTTCGAGCTGCGAACGGTTGGAGTCGACGAGCAGCTCCGCTGGAGGCATCCCGGAGCTGTAAGCGAACTCGACCTGTCCCGCTGGTCCCAGATCCGTGGTTACGCGACCATAAGGGCTGAAGTAGTTCAGCGTCTCGAGAAAGGCGACGGATTCGAGCGATCCACCGTACTCGACGCGAACCCGATCCGAGATCTGGCGCCGATCCAGCGTGCTGACAGACATTGTCCGGAGCGACGGTGCGCCTTCCTGCAGGCCACGGATGAGCGCGGATCCGGTGAATCCCCGCATGAAGGCCTGCCGCATGGTGACGGCGACCTCGGGTCTTGCTCCCCAAAGATCGTTGCTGAAGCTGGTGCGGAAGCCGGCTGTCGGGGCGCCCGAACTGGAGCCGTAGCCGAGATTGCCGCTGAACTGCAGTTCGTTTGTGCCGAACAGGGAGGTGGCCAAGGCGAAGGCGGTGCCGAGGTCGGCCTGAGCGGCGACCGTGCCGAGCACGCCATCCTCACCGGTCGAGACTTTGACCAAGCCGTGCGTTCGGCTGAAGGCAGCTATTTGGGGCGGGTCATCCACTCTCACGGACGGATCCGGGTTATCGATGTCCGGTATCAGGCGGAGGATTGGACGGGTGGGAGCGGCTGTTCGCAGGACCCACTTCCAATCGTCATTCATGAGAGATGCGTCGGTCGGAGTGGTGTAAACCAGCTCGATAGAACTCAATATGCTCGCCAGGTTGATCGACAGGAAGCTTCGCATGCCGGGCTGTACTTCGACGTTCCGCTTCACAGCGGGCACGAAGCTGGCGAGCTTCACGCGTACCGAATAGTCGCCCGGGACGAGCGAGTTGAAGCCGAAAGCTCCCTTCTCGTTCGTGAGGGTGCGACCGATCAAACGGTCATAGCGATTGTAGAGGAGGACGGCTGCGCCCATCTGCGGCACGCCGCCCTGGTCACTGACAAAGCCGATGAGGCTACCTGACAGGCTGGAGGGAGAGGCAGCCGTCGCGGCGCCAGAGCACACTGCCAACGCGACCACGACTGCGATTGCGCTAAGAGTCGTTCGTTGCATCCACGACTGCGTCACGTCCCCGCCCTTTCCGCGAGGGTGGCGTTCTCCTAAGCCTTATATTACCTTGAAGGTGGCTTCAGGCTCCAGAACAGCGTCCTTCAGCCGGTCAGTCACCTTCATTCGAAGCCGATACTCGCCTGGTTCCAGATTCTGGAGTGGCAGAACCTTCTCAATGATGGTCTGATGCGGTGAAGCGCCTTCAACCGACGCAAGCTCCTCTGAGAACTCGAAGATTTTCTTGTTGTCTCCAGTCCGAACCACTTCGTACTCGATCGAGCCCTCGGGCTTTCTTGTCTCCTCGTCCGCGGCGAAGTTGTAGAGCTGGAGATAGATCCCCATCTTCTCGTCGCGCTTGAAGGTGTCGTCAATCCGCGGGCGAACCTTCGATGTGCCGATCACAAACTGGCCGGTACCGACGTCCCGTGTCGGGACCTTTTCGATTTTGTCGGCCAGAATCAGACTGCTCATGCCGAGGGTGTCTTCGGAGTAGTTCGGAACCCTTAGCGCCATCTCGTAGTTGTTCATGTTGCCGCTCACGACATCCTTGGCGACGACATTGAGACGATAGGTGCCGGGCGGCAGCGGAACAGCCTTTTGGTAGATAGCCGATGTTTCGACAGCCTGGCCGAGGAGGGCGCTTGGGACCTCGGTGGTGATCACGTCCTCGAAGACATTCGCCACGCGACGGGTCATGGTGGTGATGCGGGAGTAGATGTTGATGATGGCTCTCGAGATCCCCTCTTCTTCTTCAAACTCGAGGTCGCGACGGTCGAACTGCAGGGTGATGTTGGTCATCACCGTCGAGTTCGTCATCCGGATGAAATCCGCCCGCGCCTGCATGGGCAGGAGGTTATAGGTGATCTTGGAGTCGACCGCCGACTCGAGGTCGGTGAACTTTACCGGCGGAGGTTTCTGCAGCGCCGCGAAGATGCGCAAGCGCTCGAATTGGCTCATGCGGTGCGGCAGCGGCGTATCACCGGTACCGAGGCGCGTACCATCGGTTCGGCTGAAACGGTCCGCCTTACTGGTGATGCCCATTTCCTCGAAGAGCGTCAAGCCGGCGTTGGGCACGTGCAGCAGCGCGTCCTTTTCCGATGGATCCATGGTCATCCGGTACTCGCCGGTCATGGTGGGATCCACGAATTCAATCATAATGTCGGAGCCGACACCTTCGAGCCAGCGGTAGCGCCAAATCTCGAACGGATAGGTCGAGGTGATGCCGCCGCCCTCGGCATATGGGCGCTGATAGCTGCCGCCCGAGGGGTGCGATTCGATTTCATCCGGCGGCCCGAACGTGATGTAGATACGGCCCCGATCCGTCTTCCAGCCGGGGATGCCCGAGGCGAACCGCTCGTTGGCGTACGCAATTCGGCGGTAGTGTTCCTCTTTGAACTCGTTCTCCGCC
>CAYLSS010000627.1:0-3741 GCA_964385765.1 uncultured Solibacteraceae bacterium | reverse complement strand
CGTGTAGTAGTAGCCGCCGATTGCGAGCACCACTGCCACCAGCACCGCCACACCAATCATCACCGCCTGCTTGCGGTGCTCTTCGAGAAACTCCATCGTGTGACCGACTTCGGCGGCAAACCGGTCGGTCTTGAGCTCTTTTCGAGTTAACCTATCCACGGATACCTCGGGAAAACCTTTTGCAGAGAATGCGATAGCCCCGCCAATGTCGTGGCGGAGCGCCGCTCCAACCCATCTAGCAGTTTAACACACGGCGCCGCCCGCACCCCCTCTCAGGCACTGGGGATGAGGTTGCGATGGATGGCGAATTTTACCAGTCCGGCCACATCGTAGATATCCAACTTGCGCATCAGGCTTGCGCGATAGGTATCCACCGTTTTCGGGCTCAGGTTGAGCCGGCCGGCAATTTCCTTGGCTCGAATTCCTTCCACTAGCAGCGTGAAGACCTCGTATTCGCGAGCGCTGAGCTTTTCGAGCGGATCATCCGGCCCCGCCCTGCGCGGCGTCAGGAAGATCTCCTCGACATTGAGCAGAGGCGAAACGTAGATTCCCCCATCCTGGATCTGCTGGAACGCGTCGAACAGATGCCGGCTGGGCCCCGATTTGAGCAGGTATGCGCTGGCGCCGCTGCGGAGCACCTCCATAACGGTTTTTCGATCCCGGCGAACGCCGATCACGACAATCTTGGTGGGCGCCCCGTCGCGACGTATCTTCCGTACCGCTTCGAGTGTAAAAAGACGGGCGAGATTCAGGTCGAATACCGCAATGTCCGGACGGTGGCGGATCACCGCATCGGCGCCCGCCTCGCCATCTTCACACTGGGCCACGACGGAGAATTCACCGTTTGCCTCGCATAAGGCGGCAAACCCTTCGCGCACCAGCGTCAAAGATTCGGCAATGATCACGGTCTGCTTCCTGCCGCGATCTCTGTCACCGGTCATCGGATCGATACGTTGGATAGATTACTTCCCCCCGCTTGTCCGCCTCCGACGGAATCCGCCGCCAGAGATGGCGTACGGGTCGGGCGCCCCGGAAATTGTCCGGCGGGGGAACAAGAACTGACTCAGGAGAAGCTGCGCACGGCTGCGGCTTCGTCGTCGTAGACCTCGAAAACCGTGTAGAGCTTGGTAATCTGAAGCAGGTCCTGGATTCGCTTGGTGAGGTTCAGCAGCTTCAATTGTCCACCCTGGTTGGCGATCGTTGTAAAGCCGGAGACCAGCTCGCCAATACCCGAGCTGTCTATGTAGGTTACATCGGAGAGATTCAGCACGAGCTTTTTTTCTCCGTGACTAACCAAGTCGCGGATCGCGTCGCGGAATGAACTGGCGCCCTCTCCCAGGGTGATCCGGCCAACGGCATCGATGACAGTGACGTCACCAACCTTTCGGTTCGTCAGTTTAACGCTCACAGGGTATCTCCTTCTTGTCGTGACAATCCGAGATTGCCGCCTACGATTCTTTCTTCAGGTACTTTACGAGTCTGAACTCGGTTCCAGCCGGTTCGAGGTGGCGAACATCGAACTCGTCCATGAACGCCCTCATCAGCAAGATTCCCCGGCCGGATTGGTTAAGCAAGTTTTCCTGGGCCAACGGATCGGGTACCGAATCGATATCGAAGCCCTTTCCCTCGTCCCTCACCGTGACAGTCAGGCGGTTTTCGTTCTGGGAGACTGTCAAATGAACTTTCTTGTGTTCGCTGTAGCAGTTCCCATGCACCACTGCGTTCACGACAGATTCGCGCACGGCCATCCCGATCTGGTGCCGGGCATCCTCCGCGAAACCCATCTCCTCGGCCGCGCCGGTTACCAGTTCTTCGGCTACGTCAACGCTCTCGAGGGTCGAATCCAGAACTTTCACCACGCGCGTGGTCCCGCCACCAGCGTTTTCCGACATGACTTTCGTGCGGCCGCAGCGTGGCCATTCAGAATTGTCACCTTAGTATAAGCCACCGGGAGAAGTCAACTTAACGGTCTTGGCCTCTTGGGCTGCTTGGCCTGATGCGACGCGATGTCCGGCAGGCGCGCTTCGACATCAGCCTGACAGCGCAGCGCTGGAAGCCTTTCCGGGGCGCCACGCTGGTTGACGGATTCGAGGGGATGGAAGTTGGCATCGAACATCGCAATCGCAACAAGCCGGTTATTCTTTGTCGTCCGATTGATTGTTCGCGCGGCTGACGCGGACCTGCTCGACATGGCGCTCGTCGGCGTCGGTCACTTCGATGCGGATGCCGTCCTGTTCGACGACGGCCCCGACTTCCGGAACCCGGCCAAGCCATTCGGTGACCAACCCGCCCACGGTAGTCGATTCGGTCTCCTCGTCGGGACGGAAATCCACCAGTTCGTGCAGGTGGTCGAGATCGACTTTTCCGGAAATGCGGAAGACTCCCTCCTGCTCTTCGGCAACAGCGGCGCCGGGATCGTATTCGTCCTCGATTTCGCCGAAGACCTCTTCGACGACGTCTTCCATGGTCGCGATACCGGCTGTTTCGCCATACTCGTCGATAACAATGGCGAGATGAATGTGCTTGCGCTGCATCTCTCGGAAGAGATCCGCGAGGGGTTTTGTTTCGGGGACGACGATGGTGGGGTGGACAAACTCCTTCACCGTGTGTTGCGAACGCTCTTCATCGGTCAACTCAAGGATGTCTCGAACATGCACGATGCCGAGTATATTGTCGATGGAATCCCCGTAGACAGGGAAGCGCGAGAAGTGTCTCTCCAGCGCCAGCTTGCGGAAGTCCTCGATGGTAGTGCTTTGCTCGATGGCCGCAACGCTCGCTCGCGGCGTCATCACCTGCCGCGCGGTTTTGTCGCCGAGAGCGACGACGGAATGGATTAACTGCCGGTCATCCTCCTCGATGAGACCTTCGTCGGCTCCGGCTTCGATCAGAGCTTCAAGGTCCTCCTCCGTGGAGGAGCCGTTCTCCTCCTCACCGTTCTCCTTGTCGCCGAGAGAGGCAAGTGTTTCGAGAAACGAGAAGATGGCCGTAACGGGCCGGACAATGATCGCAAGGGCCTTGATGAGAGGCGCCAGCGGCGCCAACCAGTGTGCGCTGGTGCGGCGGTAGAGAAGTTGAGGTCCGAAATAAGCGCCGATGAGCATCAGCAACAGGCTGAAGCCGCCGGCCTCGGCGACCGCAAGTGGCGTGAAACCATGGGAGTAGACAGTCAGCAGGGACATCAGCAATCCCAGAATGACGAGGGTCCCGTGCTTGACGATGGAGAAGGAAAGGGCGCCTTGTTCGCAACTCAGACCAATTCGCTGTTCGAGGCTGCTTCTGAAGTACACGAGAGCGGGCAGTTCCCGGGCGCGCAGCCGTAGAGATTCAAGATAGAGCAACTGCACGGACGAGATGAACCCGAGGAAAACGGTCACACCGGCCGTGATCAGGATAAGCAGCAGAGTCACGGCGTCGTCCGTTCTGTGAGCGCCGCCGGCAGCGAGAGCTTTTGCCGCCAACGGCTTTCGACTCGGGCCATCTTGCCTTTGTCGGTCTCGTGATCGAAACCGAGCAGGTGCAGCAGGCCGTGCAGCATCAGGATGCCGATTTCATCTTCGACCGGATGCCCGAGCGCGGCGGCCTGTTCGCGGGCGCGATCAGCGGAGATGGCGATCTCACCCAGATGTTGTTGCATTTGAGGGGCGGACATTGGTGAATCGACGTCTGGCTCCCGGCTCCCGCCTTTCTCATCGGCCGGAAACGACAGCACCCGAAAGGCGAGCGGCAGAAACAAACTTACCA
>CAYLSS010000626.1:0-3754 GCA_964385765.1 uncultured Solibacteraceae bacterium | reverse complement strand
GGCCGGGACTCCGATCATCGAAGTCTTCGTCCCACGGCAGCGGCGGGATCACCCTGGCGCGCGCCGAGCCTTCGATCTTCTTGCCGTTGTGTTCGACCACCGCCTTGATCAGCCCCGCCGCTCCTTGCTCGGTTGCTCCGGCGGCCAGCTTGCCGTCGGCGCCGATCTCGCCCGGGATGCCCTCCAGGTTCCACCTTGCCTCGCCTCCCTCGAGCGCGATTCCGTGCTCGTCGAACATCTGGGCGTTCATCTGCACGGAGTCGCCCGGATTCAAAATCAACTCTGTCGGCGCCACCCGTAAATGGGTCGGCGGTCCGATCTCCATGGTCCGTTCGACACGGTGCGTGCGGCTCACCACACGCTTCCGGGAGCCGAACGCGTAAGTCGCCGCGTCGGTCACCACGAAGATCCGGCCGTTCGAGATGGCCGGCGACGCCGTAATTCGCTCCGGTGTCTCCTTGCCCCCGAGCCGATCCCGGTCGAGAATCTCGCAGCCTTCGCGGGAAGGCCTGATGATGAAGAAGTCGCCATTCTCGTTGCCCACGTAGATCTTGCCATCGGCAAATACCGGCGAGGCCCTCTGAATGGTTCCGAGATTCTGAGTCCAGAGCTGTTCTCCGCTCTTGGCGTCGTAAGCGAAGAGGTTGCTTCCGTTATCGATTTGGTACAGGACTCCCTCGTGCATCACCGGGGACGAGTAGCCGCCGAGGAAGCCGATATCCCGCCACTTTGCTCCCTCCAGCGGGATATTGCCCTTGGAGGTTCCATCCAGCGCGACCAGTAATCCCATCTCGCTCGTGTTGAGATTCTCTTCGCCATGGCTCGAGAATACGGTGGTTCCTTCGACCACCGGCTCCGTATTGACCCCGCGCTTCGACATCGCATACCGCCAGATCTTCTCGCCTGTTTGCGGCTTCAAAGCCATCACCGAACCATCGCCCGAACCGGCGATGATCTGCCGCGTGCCCTCCATATAGGCGCCGATGGGTGTCGAGTACGTCGTGTCGTAAGGTTGCTCACCGGGCGAGCTGAGCCACACGATGTCGCCGGTCAGCTTGTGAAAAGCGAAGAACCGGTGCCGCGGCGGGGCATGCTTGCCCCAGATCAACGTCACCGCGCTGGCGATTACCAGGTCGCCTTCAATCACCGGGGAAACCGTCCGCCCGCCGTGAGTGGAGAGGGTATTGATCTCCTCCACCATCGACCGCTGCCAAATCACCTTCCCGTCGGCCGTGAGCGCCGTCATCATCCCGGCTACCCCGTAGGTGTATACGTTCCCGGTTTCTTCATCGATCACCGGCGATGACCAGGCAATCCGGCGCGGTGGAGCGTCACTATGAAAAACGTTGTAGCGGTACTCCCAGATCTGCTCGCCGGTATTCGCGTCGAGGCAGAGCACCCGTTCCTGCAGCGAAGCCCCGTCGCCGGCCGCGTTGAGCATATAAAGCCGGTCGCCCCGGATGACCGGCGTCGACCGTCCCGGAATCGGCTTCTTCCACAACAGATTCTCACCGTCCGGCGACCAGTTCTCCACCAGTCCGGTCTCCGGGGAATGACCGTCGCGCTTCGGCCCGCGCCAGTTCAGCCAATCAGCAGCCAGCGCCGGGCCGGCCGCGAGCACAATGAGCGGGAACAGTGTAAAGAGCTTGGTACAGACTACTCGCATCAATCCCTCCGGATGTTACCTGTATTGTGTCATGACTGCCCAGGCACAATGATAGCTCCCGATTCAGACGCGTCAGACCGGAAAAGGTATCGACCGCTATAGTCTGGCGTCACCAACTCCGGGTAGCGCCCCATCCGATGGCGGCCGAACCACGCAGGGATACCGTCGTGGGCGCGCGTCAGCGGCCACTGCTGCGGAGTCCGCAAGCTGATCTTCTGTCAGCTTCCCGCCTGCTCGAGAGCGCGGCGGACCGCGGGGGTCGGATCCACAAGCTCCTCGGCGGAGCGGATGGTGATCGTCGGCAGCGCTTCGTGTTCTTCGTGAATCCTGGCGCGCAGTTCCTCCTCTTCATTCCGCCCGCCGAGGCCCGAATAGCCGAACGAGCGACACAGCCTGCCGAACAGGAAGTTGTTCAGCGGGCAGCCGCCGGTGCGCTCGAGTCCGGGGAAGTTGTCATGGAAGCTGCGGAACAGGTGGACCTGGCCGGCTGACATGCCCTGGAAGATGATCTCGTTAAGGCCCTCGGCGCCGACCGCCAGTCCGTCGCCGGTCTCGACAATCCCGCGCAGCAGGCGGTTCATGCCCTCGGTCGACGTCATGCCTTCCACGAGGCAGTCATGCAGATTCATCGTGTTCAGCGCGACGTCGACGAAGACGGTGTTGAGGTCGTGCTTCTCCGCCGCCTGCCGGATCCGGTCGCGGAGAAGCGAGCGCCACGTGGACAGGCCCGGATGGATCTTCACCATCACCTTTTCGTCGCGATGGTCGAGCCGGCTGGCGTTCGATTCGGGCACTCCGATCGGCGTCCGATTCACCCAACTCCAGCCCTGCAAGCGCTTGGTCTCGACGTCGCGATACTGGAAGTCTCGGACGCGGTTGTAGACGGCATGGTTGGGGTCGACCTCCAGCGTGTTGAAGTGCGGCATCACGTGGAAGCCGAGCTCGTTCGCCCGTTCGAGGAAAGCGGCGGCGCTCGAGCTGGCGACGTAGTGCGGGTAGTTCTCGTCGTAGTCGTCAACGCGCCAGTTGTGGAAGTGCATGAGGACGGTATTGGGGTCGACCCTCTCGGCCAAGCGCTCGAGAATCCCGATCTCGTTGGGACACCAGGAGAGCGCCAGCCGGAGTTTTTGCACCCAATCCGGGCGCAGGCGCTCCTGATGCTCCAGAGAGTATGCCTCCCAAAGCCAGTCGCGATAGCGCGCTGCGGGCGTCCGCCAGTCGCCGTCATGAACGTTGATTCGCCAGGCAAGCCCGCCGGCGGCCAGGTTGCCATCGATCGGACCGTAAGCTTCGGTGTCGAACGCAAGCTGCCGGGCGCTATCTTCATCGCCCACTTTGAGCGCTTTGTAGCCGTACCGCGAATCCTGGGTGTGAACCCAGAAGCCCTCGTTGCTGCCCTGGAGGATCACCAGCCCGGCCTCCCACGACCGCGGCCAGCGCCACGTCGTATCGTGGATCAGCTTGTCCTCGAACTCGAGCGAGACGCCCTGGTAGAACGGCGCCACCAGCCGGAGACCGGGACGGATGCCCTTGAGCAGCCAGCGGCAGGACCGGATGCCGGGCCGCGATGAATACGCGGAGGGTTCGATGACGAGGTCGCCGGACTCCGGGTCCACCGAGACGCTGAGCACACCGTCGCCGTCCCAGTTCTGGAAGATCACTTCGGCTCGCTGGTCGGAGACTTTCCGGGTTTCGATGCGGCCGAATTTCTGTTCGCCGACGTTGACCGTTTCATCGTTCCGGTAGATGAGCTGCAGCGCGTCGACGCGACCGCGGTCGGATTCGCGGATGTACTCCTCGCCGGAGGACTTGCTGCGGAGCGAGGTGAGGAAACCTTTGTCGATCCGGGCTGTCAACGTGCCGGTTTCGATGCGAAGAACACCATCCTCGCCGAGTTCGATGCGGGCGGGTCCTTCGGCCGGCCGGGCGGCGGCGCCCGCCGGAGCGGCGGAAACAAAGCCCGCCGCGCCAGCCGTCGCGCCCGCCCCCAGGAAGCCGCGTCGGGAGAGTTCGGAAAAAGGGGCCATATGTGATGATTTCCTTTCTGCCGGGGAAAATGTTCGCCCAAGGTTGTATCACAGGAAGGCG